>JBDSKP010000487.1:0-1843 GCA_039916925.1 Duganella sp. | reverse complement strand
GATCCACCAGGCCACTGCGGCAACAAAGGCCGAAGCAGGAATCGTGAAGATCCAGGCCCAGACGATATTGCCCGCCACGCCCCAGCGCACGGCCGACATTTTCTGCGCCGAACCGACGCCGACGATGGCGCCGGTGATGGTGTGCGTGGTCGACACCGGGACGCCGAGCGCGGTCGCGGTGAACAAGGTGATCGCGCCGCCGGTCTCGGCGCAGAAGCCGCCCACCGGTTTGAGCTTGGTGATCTTCTGGCCCATGGTCTTGACGATGCGCCAGCCGCCGAACAAGGTGCCGAACGAGATCGCCGTGTAGCACGAGATGATGACCCACAGCGGCGGCATCGCGTCGCTCGCCTTCGAGTAGCCGGCGGCGATCAGCAACATCCAGATGATGCCGATGGTCTTTTGCGCGTCGTTGCCGCCGTGGCCGAGGCTGTACGACGCGGCCGACAGCAGTTGCAGCCGGCGGAACCATTTGTCGACCCGGCGCGGCGTCGAGCGCACGAACACCCACGACACCAACAACATCATCAGCGAGCCGAATATGAAGCCGAGCAGCGGCGACAGCACGATGAACACCACCGTCTTGATCAGGCCGGCCGAAATCAGCGCGCCGGTGCCGCTCTTGGCCACGGCCGCGCCCACCAGGCCGCCGATCAGCGCGTGCGACGACGACGACGGAATGCCGTAGTACCAGGTGAAGATGTTCCACACGATGGCGCCGACCAGCGCGCCGAAGATGACGTACTGGTCCACCACGCCGGGGTCGATGGTGCCCTTGCCGACGGTGGCGGCCACCGTCAACTGGTGAAACACGAAAATGGCGACAAAGTTGAACAGCGCGGCCATCGCCACCGCCGTCTGCGGCTTGAGCACGCCGGTCGAGACCACGGTGGCGATCGCGTTGGCGGCGTCATGGAAGCCGTTCATGAAGTCAAACACCAAGGCCAGGGCGATGAGGATGCCCAGCACATAGATGCTCATTTGGATGGTATTCATGGACTGATCTTTTTTTTAATTATGCGTTTTCGACGATGATGCCTTCGATGATGTTGGCCACATCCTCGCAACGGTCGGTCACGGTTTCCAGAATTTCGTAAATGGCTTTCATTTTGATCAGGTTGCGCACGTCCGGCTCGTCGCGGAACAGCTTGGACATGGCGGCGCGCATGACGTGGTCGGCGTCCGACTCGAGGCGGTCGATCTCCTCGCAAATGGCGACGATCTGGCGCGAATTGTCCATATTGTGCAGCAGCGCGACCGCTTCCTTGACCTTCTCGGTGCACGCGAGCACGAGCTCGGCGAGGCGCTTGGCTTCCGGCGTCACCGAGTGCAGGTCGTACAGCGAGACGGTCTGGGCGGCGTCCTCGAGCAGGTCGAGGATGTCGTCCTGGCGCGTGATGAGCTTGTGGATGTCGTCGCGGTCGATTGGCGTGATGAAGGTTTTATGCAGCAGGTCGACGGTGGCATAGGTGATCTTGTCGGCCTGCTTCTCGATGCTCTCGATGGCGTGGACGCGGTTTTCAAGGTCATCGAAGTTGGACATCAACCCCAGCATCTCTTTTGCACCTTTGACGCACAGGTCTGCGTGTTGATTGAACAGGTCAAAAAATTTGCCCTCGGTGGGCATCAAGCGTCCAAACATGTCTTTCTCCGTTTCATAGTCGTGATTACTGCTACAGACCGCCGTCCGGTCATGCCCGACGGCGTCAAGATGGGCCGCCCTGTTTGCTGTGGCGGACCCGGTCATGAGACTTCCGCGAGTCTTAGTCGCCTTGGTACAGCGCCAGGTTGCCGGCGTAGTTGCCAAACTTGGTGTATTGGCCGATCCAGGTCAGGCGCACCG
>JBDSKP010000486.1:0-2183 GCA_039916925.1 Duganella sp. | reverse complement strand
CCGAGACCTTGTCGGTCACCGACCGCGCCACCATCGCCAACATGGCGCCTGAATACGGCGCGACGATGGGCTTCTTCCCGGTCGACGACGCCACCATCGAATACTTCGAAGGCACCGGCCGCAGCAAAGCCGAAATCGACGCCTTCGCCGCCTACTTCAAGGCGCAGGGCATGTACGGCGTGTCGAAAGCGGGCGAGATCGACTACACCCGCGTGGTGGAACTGAACCTCACGAGCGTTACCCCATCCTTGGCCGGCCCCAAGCGTCCACAGGACCGTATCGAAATCGGCAACGTGAAAAACAACTTCACCGAACTGTTCTCGAAACCGACCACCGAAAACGGCTTCAACAAAAAGCCGGAAGACCTGACCAAGACCTACACCACCACCAACGGCGTGGACGTGAAAAACGGCGACGTGCTGATCGCCGCGATCACCTCGTGCACCAACACGTCGAACCCGAGCGTGCTGCTGGCCGCCGGCCTGCTGGCCAAGAAGGCCGTCGAAGCCGGCCTGACGGTCGCCCCGCACATCAAGTCGTCGCTGGCGCCCGGCTCGCGCGTGGTCACCGAGTACCTGACCGCCGCCGGCCTGCTGCCGTACCTGGAAAAACTGGGCTTCGGCGTGACCGCCTACGGCTGCACCACCTGCATCGGCAACGCCGGCGACCTGACCCCGGAACTGAACGCGGCCATCACGTCGAACGACATCGTCGCCTCGGCCGTGCTGTCGGGCAACCGTAACTTCGAAGCGCGGATCCACCCGAACATCCGTTCGAACTTCCTGGCCTCGCCACCGCTGGTGGTGGCCTACGCCATCGCCGGCAACATGACCGTCGACCTGATGACCCAGCCTGTTGGCAAGGGCACCAACGGCAAGGACGTGTACCTGGGCGACATCTGGCCTACCTCGAAAGAGATCGCCAAGCTGATGAAGTTCGCGATGAACTCGAAAGTGTTCAAGACCAACTACGCCGACGTCAAGGGCAACCCGGGCAAGCTGTGGGAACACGTGTCGACCACCGAAGGCCAGGTCTACAACTGGCCGGCGTCGACCTACATCGCCGAGCCGCCGTTCTTCGACGGCTTCGAGATGACCCCGAAAGCGGTCGCCACCGGCATCGAAGGCGCGCGCGCGCTGGGCGTGTTCGGCGACTCGATCACCACCGACCACATCTCCCCGGCCGGCTCGATCAAGGAAGACGGCCCGGCCGGCAAATGGCTGCTGGCCAACGGCGTGCTCAAGGCGGACTTCAACTCCTACGGCTCGCGCCGCGGCAACCACGAGATCATGATGCGCGGCACCTTCGCCAACGTGCGCATCAAGAACAAGATGATCCCGCCAAAAGCGGACGGTTCGGCGGTCGAGGGCGGCATCACGATCCACCAGCCATCGGGCGAACAGCTGTCGATCTACGACGCGGCGATGAAGTATGTTGCCGAGGGCACCCCGACCATGGTGTTCGGCGGCGAAGAGTACGGCACCGGCTCGTCGCGCGACTGGGCGGCCAAGGGCACCCAGCTGCTGGGCGTGAAAGCCGTGATCGTGCGTTCGTTCGAACGTATCCACCGCTCCAACCTGGTCGGCATGGGCGTGCTGCCGCTGCAATTCATCGGCAACGACAGCGTCGAGTCGCTGGGCATCACCGGCAAGGAAACCTACGACCTGAAGGGCCTTGAAGGCGACATCAAGCCGCAACAGCTGGCCACCCTCGTCATCCACCGCGCCGACGGCTCGAGCCAGGAAGTCAAAGTGTTGTTGCGTATCGACACTCCGATCGAAGTCGATTACTACAAGCATGGCGGCATCCTGCCGTTCGTGTTGCGCCAGCTGCTCGCCGCGTAATCAGACACTTAAACTAGTTTCATACCCCAAAACCACCCTGTGCGCTTCGGCGACAGGGTGTTTTTTTTCGTTCCACACACTTGGAAACATTTCCCAATTGAAATTACTTGTCGCATAATCGACTTCGCTATGGATTATTTTTAACATTTGAGCTCCCCGAGCTGAAAGGTGAACATGTCGGAGAAGCCGGAAATTGCATTGGAACGTAGAACTTTTTGTGCTGGTTCGCTCAGTCTGGCGGCCCTTGGTCCGCTCGCCCTGGCCGGTTGCGGCGGCGGCGCGACCGCCACAGCGTCCTCCGCCGACGCGCCGCGCCTGCTGGCGGGCGACACGGTGCTC
>JBDSKP010000485.1:0-1791 GCA_039916925.1 Duganella sp. | reverse complement strand
ACGCTGCGCCTGGTGCGCGCCGAGCTGGGGCCGGACGCTTGCATCGCCTTCGTGATGGGCGCCGACCAGCTGCAGCGGCTCGACACATGGAATGAATGGCAGGCGCTGTTCGACTACGCCCACATCTGCGTAGCGGCCCGCCCTGGCTTCGATATTGGCGCCGCCGGCCTTCCGCCGGCGGTCGCCGCGGCGTTCTCCAGTCGTTTGGGAACGCCTGAACAAATCCGCAACACGCCGCACGGTCTGACTTATCTGGCACAGGACTTCGCGGTGGATATCTCCGCCACCGAAATACGTGCGGCATTACAACGGGGGGAGCAGGCAAACTCGCTTATCCCGCCGCTAGTGCTAGACTATATTGAACAACATAATCTCTACAAAAGCTAAATGGACATCAAAAAACTGCAATCCCTCGTCGTTGACGCCCTCGAAGACGTCAAGGCTCAAGACATCACGCTGTTCGACACCACCCACCTGACCAGCCTTTTCGACCGCATCGCCATCGCCTCCGGTACCTCCAACCGCCAAACCAAGGCGTTGGCCGCCTCGGTGCGCGACAAGGTCAAGGCCGCCGGCGGCGACGTCTACGGCATGGAAGGCGAGGACACCGGTGAATGGGTGCTGGTCGACCTGGGCGACATGATCGTCCACATCATGCAGGCGCCGATCCGCGCCTACTACCGCCTGGAAGAGATCTGGGGCGACAAGCCGGTCAAGCTGGGCGCGGCCAAGCGCAAGTCGACCAAGGAAGGCGAGGAAGCGGACGAGCCGAAGAAAATCAGCAGCCACCTGGCCGCCGGCAAAAAAGCCGTCGACGCCTCGCCGGTGATCGAGAAGAAGACCCCGGCCCGCAAGGCCGCCGCCGCCAAACCGGCCGCCGAGAAGAAGCCGGCCGCCAGGAAGGCCGCCGTCCCGGTCGGAAAAACCATCAAGGTCGGCAAGACCAAGAGCGCCGTCGCCTCGGCCGAAGCGCTGAAAGCCCTGCCACCGAAGCCGAAAGCACCGAAGGCCGCCAAGCCGAAAGCCGACGAAGCGCCGGCCAAGACGGTCATCAAGCGTATCAAAAAAGTCGCGGAGTAATCCGCGATGCAGCTGATCATCGCTGCGGTCGGCCACAAGATGCCGTCCTGGATAGAGACCGGCTTCGCCGAATACGCGAAGCGCATGCCGCCCGAACTGAAGATCGTGCTCAAGGAAATCAAGCCGGTCGACCGTTCGGGCAGCAAGACGGCCGCCACCGCGATGGCGCTCGAACGCGAACGCATCGAGGCGGCGCTACCCAAATCGGTGCGCATCATCGCGCTCGACGAGCGTGGCAAGGACTTGACGTCGGTCGGCCTGTCGCAGCAGCTCGAAGCGTGGCAGCAGGACGGGCGCGATACCGCCTTCCTGATCGGCGGCGCCGACGGCCTCGATCCGGAGCTCAAGGCGCGTGCCGAGGGCTTGATCCGCATTTCCAGCATGACGCTGCCGCATGGTATGGTTCGGGTGCTGCTGGCCGAGCAGCTGTACCGCGCCTGGTCAATTACCCAGAACCACCCTTACCACCGAGTTTAACGCCAAGAGAAAACGGGCACTGCGTCCAGAAAATATCTCATGAAACTGGTCGAAAAAAAGATCTACCTCGCCTCTAAAAGTCCGCGCCGGCGCGAATTGCTGCGCCAGATCGGCATCGATTTTGAACTGCTGCTGCTGCGCGCCGATGGTCCGCGCGGCGCCGACGTCACCGAAGACGTTATCGACGGCGAAACGCCGCTCGACTACGTGGCCCGCGTGGCCCAGGAAAAAGCC
>JBDSKP010000484.1:0-5741 GCA_039916925.1 Duganella sp. | reverse complement strand
GGACCGCTCGCCGGGCCACTTCTGGAAGCCGCTGCTGCACACGGTCGCCTCGGGCAAATGCGATCCGCAGGTCACGGAGCTGGCCTTCGCCGCGCACGCGCTGGACCATGACTTTGAATTCATCCAGGGCGAAGTGCTGCGCGTGGACCGCGCCCACCAGACCATCACGCTGACGCCGCGCGTCGGCCGCCATGACGACGGCGTCTGCCGCACCATCGGCTACGACAACCTGGTGCTGGCGCTCGGCGCGGTGACCAATTTCTACAACGTGCCGGGCGCCGCCCGCCACGCGCTGACGCTCGACAGCGTGGCCGACGCCGAGGCCTTCCGCCGCCGTTTCGTCGATGGCTGCATCAACGCCGGCGAACGCAAGGAACAGCTCAACGTCGTCATCGTCGGCGGCGGCGCCACCGGCGTCGAACTGGCGGCGGAGCTGAGCAACAGCGCCCGCGCGCTGGCCGACTACCGCGTGCACACGCTCGATCCGGAACGCGACATCCGCATCACCGTCATCGAGCGCGGCGACCATCTGCTGCCGCACCTGCATCCGTTGCAATCGCAGCGCGCCGCCAATCATCTGCGCTCGCTGGGCATCGCCGTGCGCACCGCGACGGCCGTCGCCCACGTCACCGACAACGCGGTGATCGACACCGCCGGCGCCGCCCACCGCGCCGACCTGACCTTGTGGGCCGCCGGAGTCGAGGCGCCGGAGCTGTGCGCCACGCTGGGGCTGACGATCAACCATATCCGCCAGATCGTGGTCGACTCCAGCCTGCGCGCTGCCTGCGACAGCCGCATTTACGCGCTCGGCGACTGCGCCAGCTATGTCTGTCCGGTCAAAGGCGCGGCGCCGCCGCGCGCCCAGGTCGCGCACCAGCAGGCGATGTTCCTGGCCGAGCTGCTGTCGCGCGGCGACGACGGACCACGGCCCGAATTCCGCTACCACGACTACGGCTCGCTGGTCTCGCTCGGACCACAGGCGGCGGTGGGCGTGCTGACGGGCGCCATCACCGGCAGGAGCATCCGCGTCGGCGGCGCCGCCGCCAGCCTGCTGTATGAGCTGATGTACCAAAAGCACCTGCTGGCACTGCACGGCGCCTTCCGCATGGCGGCGCAAACGCTGGTGGACTGGCTGCGCGCCAGGATCCTGCCGCCGGTGAGACTGCATTAGTTTGAGCGGCTATAATGGATTCATGACGACCATCGCTCCATTGAACCGGGATCTCGGCGCCAGCGCGCCGACCTCCCGCCAGCCCTCCCCGTCCGCCGCCATGCCGACCTCTGGCACCTACGGCGGCGCCACGTCGACCGTGGTCTCGCTCAGCGGCGGCGGCCACGAAGCGCAACCAGCCAAGGCCGTCGTCTGGGAGAACCGCACCCGCAGCACGTCGAGCGTGCTGATGGCGCGGAATTTCGCCGATCAGCCGCCGGCCGGACGCCTGAAGGGCCTCGGCGGCGAGCTGCTCAAACAGGTCGCCTACGACGGCGAGGATTTCTCGCAATCGATCCAACAAGCTCCCGGTGGCGTGCAAAACGATACCTACGACATGCTGGTGTCGCCGTCGCAGGTGTCGCAGCATGGCATGGGCGACAACCGCATCGGGCTGACCATCACCACCCGCAGCGGCGTCTCCGTGGAGCTGTCGCTCGACGCCGGCGACAACAGCATCGCGGTCGAAGCCAAAAATAGCGGCAAGCTCAATCCCAAGGAAACGCAGCGGCTCGAATTCCACGCCGACAGCAGCAAGCGCACCGTCAGCTTCAGCGGCCCGGACGGCGTGGCCAAGATCGGCGTTGACCTGAGCCAGCCGGCCAGCTGGGGAAGCAAGGAGCAGCAGGCCAAGGCGCTCAACCGCTATCTGCAACAGGTAGACCAGGCGGGCATGCGCGGCCAGGGCAACGGCGCCATGCTCTCGATGTTCAAGGACGCGCTGGTCGACATGAACAGCGACTACGGCACGCCGGCGATCGCGCCGCGCGACATGCCGCTCACCGACCGCGATCGCGCGACCACCACCGGGCTGGCGGACTTCAGCGCCTCCATCACGCAAACCGAGGTCGCCTCCAATCCCGCCAAGTCCACCGAAAAGGACAGCTTCGCCTACGAGCTGACGCAAAAGACCAAAATTTCGGGCCGCTCGCAAATGGACCTCGCGGTCTCGCAGCGGCAACAGTCGCACCTGAAAGCGCGCTACCACGCGCCGGCATCGGCGACCGCGACGCTGGCGATGGGCCTGGAGCCGCAGTCGCAGAACTACAAATACACGATGATCGACGAATCGGCCGGCAGCACCACCAGCATCGAGTACGACCAGGGCAAGCTGGTCAAGGCCTCGCTGGAGATGCGTGCCAGCCGCTCGACACGGGTGCTCGAATACATGCTCGGCAAGCTGAAAAGCGACCAAACCTCGCCGTCCGGCAAGACCATGACGCGCGACCTGTTGCCGACGCTGGACCCCGCCGACGGCAACCAGTCCATGGGCGACCATGAGCGCGCGCAAAAGCTGGCCAAGGTGAACGACGCCATCTTCCTGCAATCGAATCCGGACGCCATATCCAGCGAGCCAAAACGCGAATGAGCACACCTGAACATTTCGTCCTGCTGGCGAAGTACAACGCCGACATGAACCGCAACCTCTACGCGGCGGCCGCGCGGCTGCCGCCGGGCGAACTGACGGCGGACCGCAAGGCCTTCTTCGGTTCCCTCGCCGGCACCATGAACCACCTGCTGGCCGGCGACACCATCTGGCTCAAGCGCTTCGCCACGCACCCGGCCGGGTTTCCGGCGCTGGCGGCCATGGACGGGATGCCGCAACCGGGCGGCCTGACGCACAGCTTCGGCGACGACCTGCCAACGCTGCGCCGCCACCGCGAACAACTGGACGCCATCATCAGCGCGTGGGCGCCGCAAATCACCGCGGCGGATCTGGCGCACGCCTTCGAGTACCGCAACACCAGGGGCGACGCGTACCGCAAGCACTTCGGCAGCGTGGTGGCGCACTTCTTCAACCACCAGACCCACCACCGGGGCCAGGCCAGCACGCTGCTGACGCAGGCCGGCGTCGACATCGGCGTCACCGATCTGCTGCAGTGGGTACCTGACCTGGAAGCGTGACAACATGAAAATCGCCGTCTTCAGCGCCCAATCCTACGACCGCCGTTTTCTCGACGAGGCGCGGCTCGCGGCGATGGAAGGCGCGCCCTCGCCGATCGACGCCGTCTATTTCACCGACCGCCTGACGCTCGACACGGTGGCGCTGGCGCAGGGCTGCGCCGTGGTCTGCGTCTTCGTCAACGACATCCTGGACGCGCCGGTGCTGCAGGCCTTGCACGCGCTGGGCGTGCGCGCCGTGCTGCTGCGCTGCGCCGGCTTCAATAACGTCGACGTGCAGGCCGGTGAACGGCTCGGCATGTTCATGGCGCGCGTGCCCACCTATGCGCCGGAAGCAGTGGCAGAACACGCGCTGGCACTGGTGATGACGCTCAACCGCCACACGCACCGCGCCTACGCGCGCGTCCGCGAAGGCAATTTCGCGCTGGACGGCCTGCTCGGCATGACCTTGCACGGCAAGACCGTCGGCATCGTCGGCGCCGGCCAGATCGGCACTGCCGCCGCCCATATCTTCAAGGGCCTCGGTTGCACGGTGCTGGTCAGCGATCCGGCTCCGCAGCTGCAGCTGGGTGCCATCGCCGCCCGCGTCACGCTCGAACAGTTGCTGGCGCAGTCGGACATCGTCTCGCTGCATTGCCCGCTGATGGAGGCCACGCGCCATCTGATCAACGCCGACAACCTGGCGTTGATGAAGCCAGGCGCCATGCTGGTCAACACCTCGCGCGGGGCGCTGATCGACACGCCGGCCGTCATCGCCGCGCTCAAGTCCAAGCGACTGGGCGCGCTGGCCATCGACGTCTACGAGCAGGAAAGCGACCTGTTTTTCCACGACCATTCGAGCGACATCATCGACGACGACGTTTTCCAGCGGCTGCTGACGTTCCCGAACGTGCTGGTCACCGGCCACCAGGGCTTTTTCACCATCGAAGCGATGCGCGAAATCGCCGCCGTCACCTTCGCCAACCTGGCCTGCCACACGCGCGGCGAGCCGTCGGCCAACGCGCTGGCCGCCAGCGCCCCGCCAACTTAGCATCGCAACCGTCAAAAAAGTGATCACCCGTGGGTGTTTTCGCCGGTAACATCACCGATAAGCATAACCGCCATGCGCAACGCCACGTTGTGGCCGCGCCCCGTCTGGCATATACTGCATTGCAACAATCCGGCTTTTTTTCCATAACTAAATAATACTGTTTCACCGGAGAACGTCATGTCCATCGCTTACCGCGCCACCGCCGATTTCGCTAAATTGAACCACCCGATGCGGGTGCCGCTGTCGGCCGAGATCCATTCACGCCCGTTCCTGCAGCTGCAAGCGCCGGAAAGCCTGACCCATTTCGCGCTCTACGTGCAGCAGGACCAGCCTTCCCAGAAATACCATCGCAGCACGCAGCACCAGATCCTGCAGCAGCTGTGCACCCACTACGGCGTAGCCGTGCCGCACCCGCAGGCGCGCTACTTCTTCCACGACTTCGGACGTTTTCGCCTGAAGTGGGAATGCCACACCGAGTTCGCCACCTACACCTTCGTCGAGTGCGGCGATCCGGCGCTGAATTTGCCGCAGTCGTTCGACCGCATGCCGCTGCAGCACGTGCCGCAGGAATGGCTGGCCAGCCTGTATGGAAAAATCATCGTCGCCTCGCACGTCCTGCTGCGCCGGGGCGACGCGGCGGGCGCCGACGAGCAAGCCATCAGCGATCTGTTTCAGGGTAAATCGCTGGTCGGCAGCAGCGTTGGCAGTGGCGCCGAGGTCTGGACCGATTTCCTGATCCATCCCGATGGCTTCAGCCGCTTCATCGTGCGCGATCTGAGCCTGCGCGAATTCCAGGCCGGGCGACTGGTCGGACGGCTGCTGGAAATCGAAAACTACCGCATGATGGCCCTCCTCGGCCTGCCGCACGCCGAGGCCTCGCAGCCGCTGTTGAACGGCATAGAGAATGAGCTGGCCGACCTGACCGCGACCCTGGTGCAGGCCGACATGCCGCCGTCGCAGGAGGCGCGCGTCACCGACGCCCGCGAGGAGCAGAACCTGCTGCACCGTATCACCAGCCTGGCCGCGCGGCTGGAAAAGCTATCGGTCAACAACAGCTACCGCTTCTCGGCGTCGCAGGCGTATTTCAGCCTGGTGCAGGCACGCATCCAGGAGTTGCGCGAAGTGCGCATGGTCGGCGTGCCCACCCTGGCCGAGTTCATGGGCCGCAGGCTGGCGCCGGCGATCCACACCTGCGCCTCGGTCTCGCAGCGGCAGGAAGGACTGGCCAAGCGTATCGCCCGCAGCAACGACCTGCTGCGCACGCGCGTGGGCATCGAGCAGGAACGCCAGAACCGCAAGATCCTGCAATCGCTGGACGCGCGCGCTGCCCAGCAGCTGCGGCTGCAGCAGGCGGTCGAGGGCCTGTCGGCGGTGGCGATTTCGTACTACACGCTGGGACTGATCGGCTATGCCGGCAAGGCGATGAAGGCCGGCGGCCTGCCGGTCAATCCGGACATCCTGCAAGGCGTCGCGGTGCCGGTGGTGATCCTGGCCGTGTGGATGGGCCTGCGCCGGGTGCACAAGCAGCTGACGGCGCGTCCGCAGGCGGCCGCGCAGCGCCACGCCGCCTGATCACGCCAGCGGCTGGCCGGGTTGGCC
>JBDSKP010000483.1:0-2354 GCA_039916925.1 Duganella sp. | reverse complement strand
AATTCCTGATGCTGCTGCTCGTGCTCGAGTCCCAGCGCGATCAGCGTCTCCAGTTGTCCGCGCTGGCCCGCGTCGAGCTCGCCGGCCAGCAGGCGCGCCACGCGCGCGTCGACGTCGGCCCGGTAGGCACGCACCTGCGCCATCGCCGGCCGCGTCAACAGACCGCGCTGGGCGCGCGGATGCTTTTCGCCGATGCCGTTGTAATAGGAGTTGAACAGCACCCGGAACGCCGGATGGAAAGGCTGGAAGCCGGCCTCCATGCGTTCCAGGATAAAGGTCTCGAAGAACCACGTGGTGTGCGCCAGGTGCCATTTGATGGGACTGGCGTCGGGCATCGATTGCGCGCCGCAATCCTCGTCGGTCAGCGGCTCGGCCAGCAGCAGCGATTGCCGGCGGACGTCGCGATAACGGGCGCTGAGTTGGGCAAAAACCCGCTGTCGCGGCAAACGCATATCCATGGGCGTGTCTCTTCCTGTTAGTTGCGGATGGCGCGGGCATGGACGACGGCGAACCAGTTCGCCGCATCGGTCCAGACGCGGTTGGTGGCGAAGCCGGCCTGCTCGAGCATGCCGACGAAGGACTGGCGCGTATATTTGTAGCTGTCCTCGGTGTGTATGCGCTCGCCGCGCGCGAAGCGGCGCTCACCGCCCTGCCAGCGCACCGTCAACGCGTCGCGCGCCTCCAGGTGCATTTCGATGCGACTTTCGGCGGCGTTGAAGAAGGCGTGGTGGCGCCACTGGCGCACGTCGAAATCGGCGCCGATCAGATGGTTCACGTGCCGCAGCATGTTCAGGTTGAAGGCCGCCGTCACACCGATCGCGTCGTCGTACGCCGCATCGAGCACCGCGCCGTCCTTGACCAGGTCCACGCCGATCAGCAGGCCGCCGTCGTCGCCGGCGTTGGCGCGCAGCCCGCGCAGGAAAACCTTGGCCTGTTCCGGCGAAAAATTACCGATCGACGAGCCGGGATAAAAAAATAACCGGCGCCGCCGGCGCACGCTGTCGGGCAGCGCGAAGCCGCTGGAAAAGTCCAGTCCCAGCGGCGTCATGTCGATCTCCGGGAAGCGCTGTTGAAGGCGCGTGACCGACTCGATCAGAAAATCGCGCGAGATATCGACCGGCACATATTGGTCCGGCCGCAGCAGGGGGAACAGGCTGGCCGCCTTGGCGCAATTGCCGGCGCCCAGATCGATCAGCGAGGTGCCGGTGCCGATGTCGCGCGCCATGTCCTCGCCGTGGGCGGCGAAGATGCCGGCCTCGGTGCGGGTCGGATAGTACTCGGGCAGCTCGCATATGGCCTCGAACAGCTTGGAGCCCAGGCCGTCGTACAGGTATTTGGGCGAGGTGTGCGCGTCGGGGGCCAGCAGACCGGCGCTGATTTCGGCGATGACCGCATCGCTGCCGTGAGGGCGGGACATTTGCATGGTGACTCTGCCTTTGACTGAAGGTGCGTATCCGGCCAGTGGTCTCCCCTGCCGTTGACAAACTTTTTGTTATGATAGCTGAATATCCATTTTGAAGCGCCTCGTGGGTTAAAACCGTGCGGCTTGTCACACTGACTCGCATGAGCACCAAAAAATCTGACAAAAAAGGTCCCTAGAACATGAAATTTTCCCCGATGAACACGTTCAAATCGCTGCTGACCGCCGGCCTGATGCTGGTCGCCGCCCATTCCCAGGCGCAATCGGCAGACCACGTGTTGCGCGTGTCCGCCATCCCGGACGAGGCGCCGACCGAACTGCAGCGCAAGTTCAAGCCGCTGGGCGAGTACCTGGAAAAGAAGATCGGCATGAAGGTCGAGTTCACGCCCGTCACCGATTACGCGGCGTCGGTCGAAGCGCTGATCAACAAGAAGGTGGACATGGTCTGGTTCGGCGGCTTCACCTTCGTGCAGGCCAAGGACCGCAGCAAGAACAAGATCACGCCACTGGTGCAGCGCGCCGAGGATGAAAAATTCCGCTCCGTGTTCATCACCACCAATAAAGACATCCACAAGCTGGAAGACCTCAAGGGCCGCACCTTGAGCTTCGGTTCGGAATCTTCGACCTCGGGCCACCTGATGCCACGCTCCTTCCTGCTGGCCGCGAAAATCGATCCGGACACCGACCTCAAACGCATCGCCTTCTCCGGCGCGCATGACGCCACCGTCGCGGCGGTCGCCGGCGGCAAGGTCGACGCCGGCGCGCTCAATATCTCGGTGTGGGAAAAACTGGTCGCCGAGAAGAAGATCGATCCGGCCGTGGTGCGGGTGTTCTACACCACCCCGCCCTATTACGATTACAACTGGACGGTGCGCTCGGACATGAATCCGAAACTGCAGCAGAAGATCACCGACGCATTCCTGGCGCTGAACAA
>JBDSKP010000482.1:0-4231 GCA_039916925.1 Duganella sp. | reverse complement strand
CGACATCCAGCGCGCTGCCGTCGGCGGCGACCAGTTGCCCCAGTTGCGGCGCCACCAGGCGCGGCACCGCGCCGGCGGCCAGCAAATCGGCGTAGATCGCCTTGACACCCGCGGCATCGACGCCGTGCGCCGCCAGGATGGCGACCTTGCGCGCCTGCACACCCGCCTCGCCCGGCCGCGCCAGCAGCGACAGCGATGGCGACGGCGCGTAGTGCGGCTGCGGCGCGGTGGTCGCCAGCGGCATCGGCGGCGGCACCTCCAGGCCCAGGCCCTGCGCCACGCCTTCGGCCAGCACCGGATCGACGTTGGCCAGCATCGACAGCAGGCGCACGCGGATCGCCGGTGTCTGCACGCGGCCCAGCTCAAAGCTGAAGGCGTTGACGATGTGCGATTGCTCCGCCGGCGTCTGGCTGATCCAGAACAGGCGCGCCTGCGAAGAGTGGTCGGCGAACAGCTCCGGCTTGCCGCGCACCTTGTCCTCCGGCGCCTGCTTGACGCTGCTGAAGGCGGTCTGGAAGCCGGCCATCCCGGCCTGGAACGGATTGCCGCCGGCCAGCGAGTTCGGTTCGTAGGCCACGCGTCCGCGCGCGATCGCCTGCCGATGCATGCCGTCGCGCTGGTTGTTGTGCACCTGCGCCACCGGCGTGTTGATCGGGATCTCGTGGAAGTTCGGGCCACCAAGGCGGCTGATCTGCGTGTCCACGTACGAGTGGATACGGCCTTGCAGCAGCGGGTCGTTGGTGAAGTCGATACCCGGCACCACGTGTGCGGTGCAGAAGGCCACCTGCTCGGTCTCGGCGAAGAAGTTGTCCGGATTGCGGTTCAGGACCATCTTGCCGACGGTCTGCACCGGCACCAGTTCCTCCGGCACGATCTTGGTCGCATCGAGCACGTCGAACGGGAATTGCTCCGCCTGTTCCTCGGTGAAGATCTGCAGGCCCAGCTCCCATTCCGGATAAGCGCCCGCCTCGATCGCTTCCCACAGGTCACGGCGGTGGAAGTCCGGATCGGCGCCGATGATCTTGGCCGCTTCGTCCCATACCAGCGAGTGCGTGCCCGGCACCGGGTTCCAGTGGAATTTACAGAAGACGGAAACGCCCTGCGCGTTCACCAGGCGGAAGGTGTGCACGCCGAAGCCCTGCATCGTGCGGTAGCTGCGCGGGATGGCGCGGTCCGACATCTGCCACAGAAGCATGTGGGTCGATTCGGGCATCAGCGTGACGAAATCCCAGAAGGTGTCGTGCGCGCTGGATGCCTGCGGCATCGCGAAATGCGGCTCCGGCTTGACGGCGTGGACCAGGTCCGGGAACTTCATCGCGTCCTGGATGAAGAAGACCGGCATGTTATTGCCGACCAAATCCCAGTTGCCTTCGTCGGTGTAGAACTTGACGGCGAAGCCGCGCACATCGCGCACGGTGTCGGCCGAACCACGCTCGCCGGCGACGGTGGAGAAGCGCACGAACACCGGCGTGCGTTTGCCGGCGGCGGCAAACGGCGCGGCGCGCGTGACGGCGCTCAAATCGCCATAGCTTTCAAAGTAACCGTGGGCGCCCGAACCGCGCGCGTGCACCACGCGCTCCGGAATGCGCTCATGGTCGAAATGGGTGATCTTTTCGCGCAGGATGAAGTCTTCCATCGCGGTCGGGCCGCGCAGGCCGACCTTGAGCGAATTCTGGTTGTCGGCGACCGGCACGCCCTGGTTGGTGGTCAAGCGCTGGTCGGCGGAATCGACACGCACGCGGTCCAACGGCTCGATGGTGGCGTTGACGCCATGGGGCGGCACGCCGCTGCCGGTCTTCGGCGAGGCGTTCGTTTCGCCGGCGGTGCTGGCGGTGGCGATGGGATTGGGCGGGGTGACCGTCTGGCCAGGCTGCGGCGCGCGCGACGCGTCGCCATGCTCGCCCGGTTTATTGACGTTGAATGGCATGCCCTCGGCGGTCGCCTGGGTGCCGCCCACCTTGGCCAACAAGGCGGCTTCCTGTGGCACGCCGCCCAAACTGGTCGGGGGCGCAGCCGATGATGGTCCTGCGACGGTGCTCAATACGGAGCCAGCCCCCATGACGGAGGCTGGCGTCTTTTTACTATTTGCCATTGGATGTCCCTTGTGAACGGCGCCCGCGCGGGCCGCCGGTCGCACCGGCAGCGATACCGGTTGGGCGGCCTGGATTACTTGCGCGAGCTCAGCAGCTTGGAGATGCCATAGCCTGCGGCGGCGGCGATCAGCACCGAGATGGCCGGGCTGGAACGCACGTGGCTGCGGCCCGATTCGGCCAGTTTCTTGTAGCTTTCGGTGACTTGCTTGCTGCGCGCGGCGACGCGCTCGGAAACGCTGTCCACGGTGCCGGAAACGCTTTCAACGCCGTTGGCGACCTTGTCGACGCCGTTGTGGGCGCTGGTGGCCAGGAGGTCGGCGGCCGGTGGAACTTTATCGGCGACGCGGTCGATGGCGGCATGCGCATCGGCGCGCAGGTCCTTGCCAATCTGGGTGACGCCGTCGCGGGTATTGTTGATTTTAGAATCGATGCTGTTTTCCATGATGTTTTCCTCTAGTTGGTTTCTCGTTTGTTTCTCAACACTGCAGGAACCACAATAGGCCGATCCATGTCATAGAACCGTGCGGAATCTAACAAACAGACGACCTCGAGCCAAGTTGAGCCGAGTTTGGTTCGATAAGTGAGTTGCCACACTGACGGTGCCACCGACAAGGAGGATGCTCAGAGAAAATACAGTCAGGAGAGCGGCATGTTTCCCATCTCGTCCACCACCTTGAGCGCGCCCAACGCGGCGAGCTTTCCGCTGGTTTCACCCACCGCGGAAACCGCGCCGGTGGTCCCGGTCAACTCCTCGACGATCAACCAGGTCGGCTCCGCCACCGATGCCCCCGCGCAAGCGTCGGTGACGGTGGACTTGTCGCCGGTGGCCAATTTCCTGCTCACTGTCTCGCAGTCCCGGGAGCAGATCACGCAGTTGCAGACCGCCGTCGCCAATGGCGAAGATCCGCAGGACGCCGCCGCCCGCGCCGGCGTATTAAATGACGCAACGCAAAATGTAGTGAATGCATTCAACTTATTGCCCGGCGTGGAGTTCAATCAGGCCCAGCCGCCGGGCCCGTCGCTGGTCAACAGCCTGGTGGAAAGTTTGAACAGGCAGACCGCCAGCCAGGAGGCTGCCCGGCAGGCCGCCGAGCCGCGGGGCGCCGCCCGGAGCCTGACCCAGAACCTGGCACGCATCGGCATCACGCTGCAGCCGCCGTTGCTGTCGGAGGCCGCCGCCGGCCTGTCGCTCGACAACGAGATCTTGCGCGCGTCGTTCAACACCGATAAACAGTCCACCACCGAGACGCTGCAAAACACGCTCGACACCTTCAGCGAACTGGCGACCCGGTTCGCCGAGCGGTTGAGCGCCGCCGGCAACGGCGACCTGCCCGCGCTGGCCACCGCGCAGCAAGCGGCGTTGACGCCGGCCGACCTGGCGGCCAACGCGCGGCTCGATCTGGCGCGCGCGGAACTCGACCTGTTGGCGCAAAATCCGCTCCAGGAAACGGCCGCCGACAGGCTGGCGGCGCAGCGCGCGGCGCTGGAGCGGCCGCTCACGCCACAGGACACGGCGCCCGATTCGCCGATCGTCAATCCGCTGCGCGCGTCGACGGCGGAAGTCATCGCCGCGCAGAACGCCGAGGCGCGGGAGGCCGACATCAACGCGCTGGCTTCCCAGCAATCGCAGCAGGCGCAGAACGCGCAATCGCTGCAGGAGGCCGACCAGGCGCAGCGCGATCAGGCGGCCGACCGGCTGACGAATCAGACCCAGGAGCAGGCCGCCGACCGGCTGACCAACCAAACCCAAAATCAGGCAGCCACGCAAGCGACGAATCAACAGGCCGACGCCGCGCGGGAACAGGCCGACAGGACCGCCGACGTCAACGCGCAGCGCAGCGCGGCACAGACGGCGTCCGAAACCGCGCAAGCGACAGCGGCTGCGCAGGCGGCGCGGCAGCAGGCGGCATCGGGACTGAGCGCGGCCACCGCCGCCAGAGCGCAAGCGGCGACGCAGGCGACCCTCGCGCAAAACGCGGCGGCCACCGCCGCCGCCAACAATCCAGCCGACGCCACCGCCGAACAGCAGGCCGTCGCGGCCCAAAACGCGGCTACGAATCTGGCCGCCGCCGACGCCGCCGCCTCGGCGGCCCGGGCCCAGGCGCTGGCGGCGCAAAGCGCGGCCGACGAACTGGCGG
>JBDSKP010000481.1:0-2084 GCA_039916925.1 Duganella sp. | reverse complement strand
GTCTTTCTCTTTTTAGCCTGACCACTTCGATGACCACTGCATCCGCTAAGCCCGTCCGCACCCGTTTCGCTCCCAGCCCGACCGGCTTCCTCCACCTTGGCGGCGCCCGCACGGCGCTGTACTCGTGGGCGTTCGCCCGCCACTTCGGCGGCACCTTCGTGCTGCGCATCGAAGACACCGACCTGGAACGCTCCACCCCCGAGGCCGTGCAAGCGATCATCGAGGGCATGGAATGGCTGGGCCTGAGCCACGACGAAGGCCCGTTCTACCAGATGCGGCGCATGGACCGCTACCGCGAGGTGGTGGCGCAGATGCTGGCCGCCGGCACCGCCTACCATTGCTACTCGTCGCCCGAGGAGGTCGAGGCGATGCGCGAGCGCATGCGCGCGGCCGGCGAGAAGCCGCGCTACGACGGCACCTGGCGCCCCGAGCCGGGCAAGACCCTGCCCGGCATCCCGGAAGGCCGCAAGCCGGTGGTGCGTTTCAAGAATCCACTCGACGGCGAGGTGACCTGGGACGATTTCGTCAAAGGCACGATCACCATCGGCAACAAGGAGCTCGACGACCTGGTCATCGCCCGTCCGGATGGCACGCCGACCTATAACTTCTGCGTGGCCGTCGACGACTGGGACATGCAAATCAGCCACGTGCTGCGCGGCGACGACCACGTCAACAACACGCCGCGCCAGATCAACATCCTGCGCGCGATCGGCGCGCCGCTGCCGTTGTACGGCCATCTGCCGATGATACTCGGCGCCGACGGCCAGAAAATGTCCAAGCGCAAGGACGCCGTCAACGTCATGGAATATCCGGCGCAAGGCTATCTGCCGGAAGCGATCCTCAATTACCTGGCGCGCCTGGGCTGGAGCCACGGCGACGACGAAGTGTTTTCGATGGAGCAGGTGATCGCCTGGTTCGACGGCTCGCACCTGTCGAACTCGGCCGCACAGTTCAACATCGAGAAACTGAACTGGCTCAACAACCACTATATCAAGCAGGCCGACAACCAGCGCCTGGCCGAGCTGACCAAGCCGCGCATGCTGGCCGCCGGCGCCGGGTTCGACGGCGCGCCCGATCTGCCGGCCGTGCTGGCGCTGATGAAGGAGCGCGTCAACACCGTCAACGAGCTGGCCGACGCGGCGATGCTGTTCTACCGCGCACCACAGCCGGACGCGGCGCTGCTGGCGCAACACCTGACCGACGCCATCAAGCCGGCGCTGGCGCAGTTCGCCGACCGCTGCAAAACAGTGGAGTGGAGCAAGGAGTCGCTGGCCGCGATGATCAAGGAAGTGCTGGCCGCGAACGGCTTGAAGATGCCGCAGATCGCCATGCCGCTGCGCCTGATCGTCACCGGTCAATTGCAGACGCCGGCCATCGACGCGGTGTTGCAGATCTTCGGCCGCGAAGCGATTGTGGCGCGCCTGGCGAAATATCTGTGAGTTTGAATTAAAAGCAGAGCAAAGTTGCAAAAGGGTATTTGCATAGTGCGCCTTCTTTGCTATACTCTTGTTTCTGCGCCAACGGGGGTATAGCTCAGCTGGGAGAGCGCTTGCATGGCATGCAAGAGGTCAGCGGTTCGATCCCGCTTACCTCCACCAAGAAACATCGGGTGCGCAGAAACGAAGTGGTAAAATTGGTTGTTCGCGGTCCCCATCGTCTAGAGGCCTAGGACATCACCCTTTCACGGTGAGTACGGGGGTTCGAATCCCCCTGGGGACGCCAAGTTGTAGAGCAGTGGATGAATTGTAGTTGACGTTGTTTGTACTGATTTGTTTGATGTTTGGCTTCACGCTGGATAGATACAAGTAGTGAAAACAAAAGTCGCGCAAGCGGCTTTTATTATTTCTGCGCCCGGGGGGTATAGCTCAGCTGGGAGAGCGCTTGCATGGCATGCAAGAGGTCAGCGGTTCGATCCCGCTTACCTCCACCACCGCGCGGAAGTAGTCGTTGAGTATGAGCGTTGAAGTGTAGTGCCGTAGTTCCATGGTCCCCATCGTCTAGAGGCCTAGGACATCACCCTTTCACGGTGAGTACGGGGGTTCGAATCCCCCTGGGGACGCCAGCCTCGCCAGGCCGGCGAGTGG
>JBDSKP010000480.1:0-4899 GCA_039916925.1 Duganella sp. | reverse complement strand
TGGATGTCGTCAGGCTTGATGTACGCCGCGATGTCCGCCAGCGCGATGCCGCCGTCGGCCTGGTTGGCGATCGGCTGCGGCTGGATACTGCCTAGCACCGCCGCCCCGCCGCCCTCGTATTTGTAGGTGTGCGCTTCCTGCCCGACCAGGTACTCGTCGCCACGGCCGCAGTGCGCCAGCAGCGCCAGCAGATTGCTTTGCGTGCCGGATGGCGCGAACAAGGCCGCCTCGTAACCGAACAAGTCGGCGGCGTATTCCTGCAACCGGTTGACGGTGGGGTCGTCGCCGTAGACGTCGTCGCCGACGTCGGCCGCGTTCATCGCCGCGCGCATCGCCGCGCCGGGGCGGGTGACGGTGTCGCTGCGCAGATCCAACCAATTTTCTTTCAGATCACTCATCGTTCCGTCACCCTTTGGTTTTTTACTGTTTTTCCAGCTGTTCGGTGAAGAAGCGGTTGCCCATTTCTTCCAGTCCGACCGTTTCAAGCACCTCCCGCAAGCGCTCCGACGGGCGCTGGCGCGGCAGGTCTTTGTAGGTGGCGATGATCAGCTCATTCTTCATCGAGTGTTCCCAGCCCACCAATTCGGTCACGTTGACCTGGTAGCCGTGCGCCTCCAGCTGCAGGCAGCGCAGCACGTTGGTGATCTGGCTGCCGAATTCGCGCGTGTGGATCGGATGGCGCCAGATCTCGGTGAGCGCGGACTTGCCCAGCGACTTGCCCTTGTTCTTCTTGAGCACCGACGCGACTTCGGCCTGGCAGCAAGGCACCAGCACCATGTACCTGGCCTTCTTCTTCAACGCGAAGTGGATGGCGTCGTCGGTGGCCGTGTTGCAGGCGTGGAGCGCGGTGACGATGTCGATCTGGTCCGGCAGCAGCTTGGACTCGGTCGATTCGGCGACCGACAGCGGCAGAAACGACATGCCCGGGAAGTTGAACTGCTTGGCCAGCTCCTGCGAGCGCGCCACCAGTTCCTCGCGGGTTTCGATGCCGTAAATGTGCGAACTGCGATGCGACCCGTCGTTCAGGGCTTTGAAGAACAGGTCGTAGATGATGAAACCGAGGTAGGACTTGCCGGCGCCGTGGTCGACCAGGGAAACGGTGCCCTTCTCGGCCAGCACTTCCTTCAGCAGCGGCTCGATGAACTGGTACAGGTGGTAGACCTGTTTGAGCTTGCGGCGGCTGTCCTGGTTCATCTTGCCGTCGCGGGTCAGGATGTGCAGCTCCTGCAGCAGCGCGACGGTCTGGCCTTCGCGGATTTCCGGCATGTTGTCGGCGCCGGTGACGGTGGCGCCGATCTTGGCCGGCGCGGCCTTCGCCGGCTTGGCTGGCTTACTTGGCTTCATCGATCCACGCCTGCTGTACCGCCTCCAGAACTTTTTCGCCGCCGCGCGTGTGGTCGTCGTCGAACTCCTCGAGGTCGACGATCCAGTTGTGCAGGTCGGTGAAGCGGATAGTCAGCGGATCGATGTCCGGGTGCTTATCGTAGAGCGCTTCCGCGATCGCGGTGATGTCCGTCCACTTCATATCAGTGTCCGCCTTCGCTGGCGTGGTTGATGGTGTATTTCGGGATTTCGACGACCAGGTCCTCGTCGGCGACGACGGCCTGGCACGACAGGCGCGACACCGCTTCCAGGCCCCAGGCCTTGTCCAGCAGGTCTTCCTCGGTTTCGCTCGCTTCGCTCAGCGAGTTGAAGCCTTCGCGCACCAGCACGTGGCAGGTGGTGCAGGCGCAGGACTTCTCGCACGCGTGCTCGATGTGGATGTCATTTTCAAGCATGATGTCGCACAGGGTTTTACCGACTTCGGCTTCGACGACGGCGCCGTCCGGGCACAGTTTTGCGTGGGGCAGGAATACGATTTGTGGCACTGGATACCTCTATTTTTATGGGGCCGATCCCGCCGCCGGCGGGGATCGGCGGTTCTTTAAACTACCTGGTCGAGCGTCTTGCCGGCCAGTGCGCTGCGCACGCTGCGATCCATGCGGCGCGACGCGAATTCCTCGGTGCCGTGGGCCAGCGCCTCGACGGCGGCCTTGACGGCCACGTGGTCGGCCGCGCCGGTCCGCGATTGCGCGACGACGTCGCGCACCTTGTTCATCAGGACGTCGACCGTCGCGCGCTCTTCGTCCGACAGCAGGCCGGCGTCTTCATCGAGCGCCGATTGCGTGGCCAGAATGATGCGCTCGGCCTCGACCTGCTCTTCACGCAGCGCGCGGGCGACCATGTCGACATCGGCCGACTTGTACGAATCCTGCAGCATGCGCGCGACGTCCTCGTCGCCCAGGCCATAGGCCGGCTTGACGGTGATCGACGCCTCGACGCCGGAGCGCAGCTCGCGTGCCGACACCGACAGCAAGCCGTCCGCGTCGACCTGGTAGGTGATGCGGATGCGCGCGGCGCCGGCGACCATCGGCGGAATGCCGCGCAGCTCGAAGCGCGCCAGCGAACGGCAATCGGACACCAGCTCGCGCTCGCCCTGCAGCACGTGCACCGCCAACGCCGTCTGGCCGTCTTTAAACGTGGTGAATTCCTGCGCGCGGGCGCAAGGAATCGTCGAATTGCGCGGGATGATCTTCTCGACCAGGCCGCCCATCGTCTCGATACCGAGCGACAGCGGAATCACGTCCAGCAGCAGCCAGTCGTCGCCCGGCGCGCGGTTGCCGGCCAACAGATTGGCCTGCACCGCCGCGCCCAGCGCCACGACCTTGTCCGGATCGATGTTCGCGTGCGGGATGGTGTGGAAGTACTCGCTGACGGCGCGCTGCACGTGCGGCATGCGCGTGGCGCCGCCGACCATGACCACGCCGTCGACATCGTCGGCATCGACATTGGCGTCGCGCAGCGCCTTCTTGATGGCGCTCATGGTCTTGGCGATCAGGTGCTTGGTGATCTCCTGGAAGGTCTCGGCGGTGATCTTGATATGGACTTCCTCGCCCGAGTTCAGGATGGCGTCGACGGTCACTTCGTTTTTGTTCGACAGCAGTTCCTTGGCTTCGCGCGACTTGACCATCAGGACGGCGGTGTCCTCGTCGGACAGCGGTGCCAGCTTCTCCTGCTGGTGAATGTAGCAGAACAGGCGGTGGTCAAAATCGTCGCCGCCCAGTGCGGAGTCGCCGCCGGTGGACAGTACTTCAAACACGCCTTTACTGAGCTTCAGGATAGAGATATCGAAGGTGCCGCCGCCCAGATCGTAGACGGCGTAAATGCCTTCCGAGCCGTTGTCGAGGCCATAGGCGATGGCTGCGGCGGTCGGCTCGCTCAGCAGGCGCAGCACGTTGATACCGGCCAGTTGCGCGGCATCCTTGGTGGCCTGGCGCTGGGCGTCGTCGAAGTACGCCGGCACGGTGATGACGGCGCCCACCAGATCGTCGCCGAGCGAATCCTCGGCGCGCTGGCGCAGGGTGGCCAGGATCTGCGCCGAGATCTCGACCGGGCTCTTGATGCCGGCGATCGTCTTCAGCTGCACCATGCCGGGCGTGTCCTGGAAATCGTAGGGCATGTTCTCGGCGTAGGCGATATCGGCCAGGCCGCGGCCCATGAAACGCTTGACGGAAACGATGGTGTTTTTCGGATCGGTGGTCTGGGCGGCCTGCGCCTTGTAGCCGATGTTGGCGTGGCCGTTCGGCAGATAGCGCACCACGGACGGCAGCAGCGGGCGGCCATCCTCGTCGTTCAGCACTTCTGGAATGCTGTTGCGCACGGTGGCGACCAGCGAATTGGTGGTGCCCAGATCGATGCCCACCGCCAGCCGATGCTGGTGCGGCGCGGTCGACATGCCCGGCTCGGAAATTTGCAGAAGTGCCATTTAATTCATGCCCTTAAGGCTCAGTATTCAGTAACTCGTCCAGGAATTGATTAATCCCGGACGTCTTGTGGCGCACAGTTCGGAGAAGATCCCGCACGATCGGCGATGGCGGGAAGGAAAAGGCGACTTCCCCATCGTCGTGTAACAGGGCCAGGCGATCCATCTCAACCCACTGATCATCGCTGCCGGTAAACATTGCTGACAGCGATTTTTTGCCATGAAGTCTTCCATACCTGTTCGGCAGGTATCTTCGCTCAATCTGCCGCAATTTAAGCAGTGCATAAAACGACGCCAATGCCCCAAGTATTTTGACTATTTCAGCGACCGAGTGCAACCGGCGTGCGCCGCCAAGTAACCTATGAAGGAACTCGATACATCGCCAAGCATGGTCTTCAACATCAAATGTCTTCAAGCGCGGCAAAAGAGTGATCTATCTCGTCCTTAAATTTTTCCAAAAACATCAGCGCGCGCACGCCTTGCGCGGCTTGCGCGTAGTCGTCGGCGTCGATCTGTCGTTCGATCTCCGCCAGCCGCTCCTTGCGGGCGGCGCGCAGTTGCTTGTCGAGCGCTTCGAGCGCGTCGGCGTGCTTGCCGGCGCGGGCGTCGCCCAGCTCCTCGCGCCATTCCATTTGCTGCATCAGGAAGGCCATCGGCATCGCCGTGTTGGACTCGGTCTGCAAATCGACGCCGTTGAGCTCGCACATGTATTGCGCACGCTTCTGCGGATTTTTCAGCGTCTGGTAGGCTTCGTTGGCGCGCGTGGCCCATTGCATCGCGACGCGCTTTTCGGCGTCGGTCGCGTTGACGAACTTGTCGGGGTGGACGCGGCTTTGCACGTCGCGGTAGGCGCTGTCCAGCGCCCCCGCGTCGACGGCGAACTTCTGCGGCAAATTGAACAGCTCAAAGTGATTTTGCATGTCTTATCAGATGCGGAAGCTCTCGCCGCAGCCGCATGCGTCTTTTTCGTTCGGGTTGTGGAACTTGAAGCCTTCGTTGAGTCCCTCGCGCGCGAAATCGAGTTCGGTGCCGTCGATGTACGGCAGGCTTTTCGGATCGACGAACACCTTTACGCCGTGCGACTCGAAGACATTGTC
>JBDSKP010000479.1:0-2371 GCA_039916925.1 Duganella sp. | reverse complement strand
GAGAGCGGGCGAAGACTATAATTGGTTTCTTTAGAGGAGGCGACATGAGATAGAGGGTTGCGCTTCATAAATCGGAAGAGGGCTAAAGCGTCTCCGTTCCAGGGTTGCCGGGCTGCTATTCGCAGGGAGCGACCGAGGAAGAGGCGATTGAAAATATCAAGATTGCCATTGGCGAGTATCTTTCAGTCGTAGCAGAGAATCTTCACGGCACCATCGTGCGCGAAGTTGATGTGGCGCTCTAGCCATGGTTCGCATCCCAAGCACATCAAGACCCGCAACCACATCGCCAGCGCGTAGGGTCATCACCTCGACGGGCGACACCGCCGTGACCAGATATTCGCTGCGTCTTGCCGTTTCGTCCAACCTGCCTTATCGTTAAGGCATGACCCTTACCTTCAGCCGGCGGTTGGCACTGATCTTTGGTATTTTGCTGCCGGTCGCGGAAACCGCGCGCCGTTGGCACCAGATCAGCGCCGGCACGCATATCTTGTTTTGGCTTGATGACGTGCTGCTGGGAGCGATGCTCTTATATGCGGTGTGGCGTACCCGGGTCGACGCCGCCGACGGTCAGCGCTTTCTGGCCGCCGCCTGGGGCTGCGCGGTGGGGATGGGCTACTTCAGCTTCTTCGGTAAGCTGCTCGATCCGGCCCGCGTCGAACCCGGCCCCGTGCCAGCGGCATGGGTGCAGGTCGTCATCGGCACCGGCCTGTTGCTGTCGGCGCTGGCGTTGGTCGGCAGTTTGCGGGCGTCAAAAGAGCCGGCACATAAAAACCATGCCGCCCAACAGGAATGACCCCGCCCAAGCCAATATCCCCAGCAGCAAGTAAAAGGCGCTCATGACAAACTGGATGAGCGGGTCGCGCGACTTCGAGAAGGAAAACGGGAATACCAACAGTGCGGGCATGCTGGAGATCCCGAGGATCGTGTAAAACTCCAAACCTCCATTGCATGAGTGCTCATTGCCAATGGCCAGTGCCGCCAGCAAAAATGTCAAATAAACACACAGCGGCGGCGCGAATTCGGGAATAGGCTTTTTCATTTAACGCTCCTTCTCAGCGATGCACTTGGAAGCGTAAGCGTGATGCAACATCGTCATCGTTGCCTTGATTCAGGCCAGACGGAAACACATTCCAGATTGCGCCAACCGCCGCAACCCGCATGCCGCCTCGCTTTGTCCCGGTCCGCCACAGCCGCCAAATAAATCCCCGTAAACCCGACATACCTCGTACTAAGTTGTTGCGTCAACCCCTTTTTCACGTTACACTAGCCGGCTTCGGTATGGATTCGACCTTTTATTGGTCCGTACTAATTTTGTAGTTCAACATATCCCCGCCCAATCGTAGGTGGGAATTGGAGAAAAAATGAGCCTTGGCCTCCTCGGTCGCAAGGTTGGTATGATGCGCATCTTCACGGATGATGGGGACTCGATCCCAGTCACCGTGTTGGACGTATCGAACAACCGTGTTGCGCAAATCAAAACTCCTGAAACTGATGGTTATTCCGCAGTTCAGGTCGCATTCGGTCAACGTCGCGCTTCCCGCGTAACGAAGGCTGTTGCTGGTCACCACGCTAAAGCTGGTGTTGAAGCCGGTACTCTGTTGAAAGAGTTCCGCGTCGACGCCACCAAGGCAGCAGAATTGAAAGCCGGCGATGTCGTTGCCGCTTCGCTGTTCGAAGTCGGTCAAAAGATCGACGTTCAAGGTGTCACGATCGGTAAAGGCTATGCCGGTACCATCAAGCGTCACCACTTTGCTTCGGGCCGCGCCACCCACGGTAACTCGCGTTCGCACAACGTTCCAGGCTCCATCGGTATGGCGCAGGATCCAGGCCGCGTGTTCCCAGGTAAGCGCATGACCGGTCACCTCGGTGATGTCACCCGCACCGTGCAGAACCTCGAAATCGCCCGTATCGACGCCGACCGTCAGCTGCTGCTGGTCAAAGGCGCGATCCCAGGTGCGAAAAATGGCCAGGTCGTCGTATCGCCTGCTGTCAAAGTTAAAGCAAAGAAGGGAGCTTAAACGATGGAACTCAAGCTCTTGAACGCTCAAGGTCAAGCCGCCTCTAACGTAGCTGCCGCCGACACCATTTTCGGCCGCGACTACAACGAAGCCCTGATCCACCAGATCGTCGTTGCTTACCAAGCCAATGCTCGCAGCGGCAACCGTAAACAAAAAGACCGTGAAGAAGTCCACCACACGACCAAGAAGCCATGGCGCCAAAAAGGCACCGGCCGCGCTCGTGCTGGTATGTCGTCGTCGCCACTGTGGCGCGGCGGTGGTCGCATCTTCCCGAACTCGCCCGACGAGAACTTCACCCACAAAGTGAACAAGAAGATGTACCGCGCAGGTATCTGCTCGATTCTGTCCCAGCT
>JBDSKP010000478.1:0-2685 GCA_039916925.1 Duganella sp. | reverse complement strand
GCCGAAGTGGCCGGCACCGACATCGCCTACGCCGTGCCGCTGACGGCGATCGCCGCCTTCGGCCACTGGTGGCTGGGGTCGATCGACTGGACCTTGCTGCTGACCTTGCTGGTGGGTTCGCTGCCGGGCATCACGCTGGGTTCCTACTTCGCCAAGTCGGTGCCGGAACGCATGTTGCGGGGCCTGCTGGCTTTCATTCTGGTAGCGGTGGCCGCCAAACTCATATTCTGAGTAGCTATATACCGGAACTGTCTAACCAAATGAAAAAAGCTTCGTTTGTAATATGACGAACAGATGAGATTATTCAGCCCTTATAGAAGAATTTGTAATAAGGGAGCAATTTCATGTCTGCAGTTCTCGCAGCGCCCGCCACGGCCCCCGTGGCCACCAGGGGCGCGCCGTTCCGTGTGATGCCGGGTTTCCGGCTCTCGCTCGGATTCACGGTGTTCTACCTGACCCTGATCGTGCTGATCCCGCTGTCGGCGGTCTTCCTGAAGACTTTCACGATGACGTGGGAAGGCTTCTGGGCCGCCGTCACCTCCGACCGCGTGATGGCCTCGTACCGGTTGACCTTTGGCGCCTCGCTGATCGGCGCGTTCATCAATGCGATTTTCGGCGGCATCGTCGCCTGGGTGCTGGTGCGCTACGAGTTCCCCGGCAAGCGCATCATCGACGCGCTGGTCGACCTGCCGTTCGCGCTGCCGACCGCCGTCGCCGGCATCACCCTGACGGCGCTGTACTCGGCCAACGGCTGGTTCGGCCGGTTCATCGAAGGTGTGCTCGGCATCAAGGTGGCGTTCTCGCCGATCGGCGTGGTCATCGCGCTCACCTTCATCGGTCTGCCGTTCGTGGTGCGCACGGTGCAGCCGGTGCTCGAGGACGCCGAGCGCGAACTGGAGGAGGCCGCCGCCAGCCTGGGCGCCAACGCCTTCCAGACCTTCACCCGCGTGGTGTTCCCGACCATCATGCCGTCGCTGATGACCGGCTTCGCGCTGGCCTTCGCCCGCGCCACCGGCGAATTCGGCTCGGTGATCTTCATCGCCGGCAACATGCCGATGATCTCCGAGATCACGCCGCTGTTCATCATCACCAAACTGGAGCAGTACGACTACGCCGGCGCCACCGCGATCGCGGTGGTGATGCTGGTGGTGTCGTTCATCATGCTGTTGACGATCAACCTGCTGCAAGCCTGGGCTCGCGGAAAGACGGGGAAATAATATGAGCGGACTCCCTCCAGTGCCGGTACGGCGCGGCGAGTTGCCGTCGGCGCCGCAAATCCTCGAGCCGTTGTGGGTGCGCGGCGTGCTGATCGCCATCGCGCTGACCTTCCTGACCCTGTTCCTGTTCGTGCCGCTGGTGGCCGTGTTCGCCGAGGCGTTCCGCAAGGGCTGGCAAGCCTACCTGGCCGCCATCGTCGAGGACGACGCGATTTCGGCCATCAAGCTGACCCTGATCACGGCCGTCATCGCCGTGCCGCTCAACCTCGTGTTCGGCGTGGCGGCGTCGTGGTGCATCGCCAAGTTCGAGTTCCGCGGCAAGAGCTTCCTGCTGACCCTGATCGATCTGCCGTTCTCGGTGTCGCCGGTGATCTCCGGCCTGATCTACGTGCTGCTGTTCGGCGCGCAGGGTTGGATGGGCCCGTGGCTGCAGGAGCACGACATCAAGATCCTGTTCGCCGTGCCGGGCATCGTGCTGGCGACGATCTTCGTCACCTTCCCGTTCGTCGCGCGCGAGCTGATCCCGTTGATGCAGGCGCAGGGCAGCGAAGAGGAGGAGGCCGCCATCGTTCTGGGCGCGTCCGGCTGGGACACCTTCCGCCGCGTGACCTTGCCCAACATTAAATGGGGCCTGCTGTACGGCGTGATCCTGTGTAACGCCCGCGCGATGGGCGAGTTCGGCGCGGTGTCGGTGGTGTCCGGCCACATCCGCGGCGAGACCAACACCGTGCCGCTGCAGGTGGAGATCCTCTACAACGAGTACAACTTCGCCGCCGCCTTCGCCGTGGCCTCGCTGCTGGCGCTGCTGGCCTTGGTGACGCTGGCCCTGAAATCCTTTATCTCGTGGCGCTTGAACGAATCGATCGCCGACGACGCACGTTCCAAGGAGCACTGACATGACGATCGAAGTTAAAAACATCAACAAGCGGTTCGGCGAATTCGTCGCCCTCAACAATGTCTCGCTGGACTTCCCGGCGGGCGAGCTGACCGCGCTGCTGGGACCGTCGGGCTGCGGCAAGACCACTTTGCTGCGCATCATCGCCGGCCTCGAACATCCGGACTCGGGCCAGGTGCTGCTCGACTCCAACGACGCCTCGCACCGCCACGTGCGCGAGCGTCAGGTTGGATTCGTGTTCCAGCATTACGCGCTGTTCAAGCACATGACGGTGTTCGAGAACGTCGCCTTCGGCCTGCGCGTCAAGCCGCGCGCCGAGCGGCCGGCGGAGGACCAGATCCGCCGCAAGGTCAAGGAGCTGCTCGAGCTGGTGCAGCTGGACTGGCTGGCCGACCGCTATCCGCCGCAGCTGTCCGGTGGTCAGCGTCAGCGCATCGCCCTGGCGCGCGCGCTGGCGGTGGAGCCGCGCGTGCTGCTGCTGGACGAACCGTTCGGCGCGCTCGACGCCAAGGTGCGCAAGGAATTGCGCCGCTGGCTGCGCCGGCTGCACGACGACCTGCACGTGACGTCGAT
>JBDSKP010000477.1:0-1770 GCA_039916925.1 Duganella sp. | reverse complement strand
GCGGGATCTTGTAGCCGAGGACCACCAGCTGCATGTCGCCCTTGCGGCGCACGACGAAACTGCGCTCGCCGTCCTGCGTCGGTTCGACCGTCCAGAACGGCGGCAGCGCGCGCTTGGGTTTGGGGATCGCGCCGAACGATTTGCCGATCCAGGCCAGCGTTTGCGCCGGGTCGAATTTACCGGCCACCAGCAGCACCGCGTTGTCCGGCTGGTAGTAGGTGCGGTAGAACGCCTGCAGGTTGTCGATCTTGACGTTTTCGATGTCGCTGCGGTTGCCGATGGTGTCGCGCCCGTAGCTGTGCCAGTCGAAGGCGACGCTCTCCATGCGCTTGAGGACCACGCTGAACGGGCTGTTCTCGCCGCTTTCGAACTCGTTGCGCACGACCGTCATTTCGGAGTCGAGGTCCTGGCGCGCGACGAAGGAGTGCACCATGCGGTCGGCCTCCATGTCGAGCGCCCATTTCAGGTTCTGGGGACTGGCCTGGAACACCTCGTAATAATTGGTGCGGTCGAACGAGGTGGTGCCGTTGAACTCCATGCCGCGGTTGGCGAATTCCCGCGGGATGCTGCGGTTCTTCGGCGAGCCCTTGAACATCATGTGTTCGAGCAGGTGGGCCATGCCGGTCTCGCCGTAGTTTTCGTGGCGCGAGCCGACCAGGTAGGTGACGTTGACGGTGACCGTCGGTTTGGAGGCGTCGGGGAACAGCAGCACTTTCAAGCCGTTGGGCAGCCGGTATTCGGTGATGCCCTCCACCGATGGTCCCTTGACGACGCCCGCCGGCAGCTTGACGGCGGCGCCGGCCGACGCGGTGGCGATGACGGCGGCGGGCGCGGCCCAGGCGGTGCCGGTGGCGGCAAAGGACAGGCCGCACAGCATCATGCTGGCGACGACGGCTTGTTTCAGACGGCTGTTGTTCATGGTGTCTCGCGAAAAAACGGATGAACAGGCAGCATAGCCCCACCCCGCCAACGTGGGTAGTGGCAAAAACGAAATTTTTCTGAGGGGAGGCTTAAGTGCACCCGCGGCCTGCGGCGCGAGAATAAACGCGGAGACACGTAGGGATTAGCGTAGCGTAATCGGCCGTCGATGAGCCGCCGACGACGCATGCATGGCCGATTACGGCGTTCCGCCCAATCCGCCCTACGTTTCCGTGGTTGGGTGGTTCCGTGGCCCGATTATTTCTCGGGCACCAGGCAGGCGTCGACCATCTGCAGGTCGTTGTCCTTGGCGAAGGAGATCACGAAGTGGTACGCCAGCGGTTCGAGGTCGCGCAGCTTGCCGTTGACGACCACCGACTTGACGCCGTTGACCACCGTCGGCGTGACATACGGCGAGAACTGCAAGTGGGAGTCGCGTCCGCCGCCGTAGCCTTCCGGCTTGAAGCAGGACATCACGCCGCACAGGCGCTCGGCCCAGTCGCTGGGACGGAACTGCCTGCCATTGCTGGTGAGGCCGAGGATGAAGAACGATTCCTGCTGTTCTGCCGGTTTTTGAACTGACTCTGCCATGAGCGGGGGCTTGTGCTTAGATACTTGTTGGTAACAAGAATGCGTGGAAAGTCCCGACGAGATGCGCCGGGCGGATATCAATCTGGAACAATCTTACGTATTATATCTTATAGAAGACCTGAATACGTAAGCCATTGATTTTCATCCGGTTTTCAGCGCGATTAACCACTTTGGTGCAGAAAGATCATCTTTCCGCACCACAGCAATGCCCTTATTGTACCCGTGTTCGAGCGGCGTTACGGGGTCGCACCGAGCCAGACC
>JBDSKP010000476.1:0-5319 GCA_039916925.1 Duganella sp. | reverse complement strand
TGTGGGCGGTGCACGGCGGCGGCTTCTATAACCCGCAAAAATACCTGGTCGCCCCGGCGGAGCTGCCGAAGGAACTGCACTGGTTTAAATGGGAAGCCTATTCGACCTGGCTGTCCGGCATCGCGCTGCTGACGATCGCCTACTACTTCAACGCCCAGGCGATGATGATCGATAAATCCGTGGCCGACATCAGCAGCTTGCGGGCGGTCGGCATCGGCGTCGGCACGCTGGTCGCCGGCTGGACGGTCTACGATCTGCTGTGCCGCTCCCCGCTGGGCAAGCATGACCTGTGGTTCGGCATCGTGGTGTTTCTGCTGATCGTCGCGGCGGCCTATGGCCTCACGCACGTGTTGAGCGGGCGCGCCGCCTACATCCACGTCGGCGCGCTGATCGGCACCATCATGGTCGGCAATGTGCTGATGCTGATCATCCCGGGCCAGCGCAAGATGGTCGAGGCCATGTCGGCCGGCCGCATGCCGGACCCGGTCCACGGCCAAAAGGCCAAGCAGCGCAGCGTCCACAATAACTACTTCACGCTGCCGGTGTTGTTCATCATGATCAGCAACCACTATGCGATGACCTATCGCCACGATCACGCGTGGCTGGTGCTGGCGTTTATCATGGCGGCGGGCGTCTTTATCCGCCACTTCTTCAACCTGCGCCACAAGGGCCGCGTCGAGTGGCGCTACCCGGCGATCGGCATCGCGCTGCTCGCCGGCGTGGCCGTGGCGATCGCGCCGGCCCGTCCCGTGGCGGTGGCGCCGGCGGCCGATCCGGCGGCGGAATTCGCCAAAGTGCAGGCCATCCTCGCGCATCGTTGCGCCACCTGCCACGCCGAACGGCCGACGCAACCCGGCTTCGCGGCGGCGCCACTCGGCGTGATGCTTGAGAACGCGGCCGAAATCCATCAAAATGCCGAGAAAATCTACAAACAGACGGTCCAGCTGAAAGCCATGCCTTTGGCGAACCTGACCCAAATGACCGACGCCGAACGGGCGCAAATCGCCGCCTGGTACGAAGCCGGCGCCAAATGAAGGAAGCAAATATGAGCAGCACCAAAGAGCAACTGGCCAAATGGATCGACGAGCACTTCGACGAGGAGGTCGGCGTTCTGCAGCAACTGCTGCGCGTGCCGACCGATACGCCGCCCGGGAACAACGCGCCGCACGCCGACATGGTGGCCGACCTGGTCAAGGCCTACGGCTGGAGCGCCGAGAAGCACGCGGTACCGCAACAGGTGGTGCGCGACTACGGCATGGAGACGATCACCAATCTGATCGTGCGCCGTCCCTACCAGGCGGGCGGCCCCACCGTGGCACTGAACGCCCACGGCGACGTGGTGCCGCCGGGCGACAACTGGACGTATCCTCCGTACGGCGGCGTGGTGGAAAACGGCTTTATCTACGGGCGCGCCGCCGCCGTCTCCAAGTGCGACTTCGCCACCTACATCTTCGCCACCCGCGCGCTGGAGGCGCTGGGCGTGCCGCTCAAGGGCGGATTGGAACTGCACTTCACCTATGACGAGGAATTCGGCGGCCTGCTCGGGCCGGGCTGGCTGCTGGAGCAAAAACTGACGAAGCCCGATTACGTCATCGCGGCGGGCTTCAGCTACAACATCGTCACCGCACACAACGCCTGTTTGCAACTGGAGATCACGGTCAACGGCAAGTCCGGCCACGGCGCGATGCCGGAAACGGGCCACGACGCGCTGCAGGCGGCCACCAAAATCCTCAACGCCATCTACGACCAGCTGCCGGAACTGAAGAAGATCAAATCCGGGATCGCCGGCATCGACTCGCCGACGATGCTGGTGGGCCGCATCGACGGCGGCACCAACACCAACGTCGTGCCGGGCAAGGTCGTGCTGAAGATGGACCGTCGCATGATTCCGGAAGAGGAGCCGGCGCAGGTGGAGGCGCAGGTGCGCGCGATGATCGAAAACGCGGTGCGCGGCATTCCGGGCATCAGCCTGGAGATCAAACGCCTGCTGCTGTCGCACGCGCTGCGCGAGCAGCCGGGGACGGAGAAACTGGTCGCCAGCCTGCAGAAGAACGCGCAAACCTACATCGGCGAACTGATTCCGGCGCAGGGCACGCCGCTGTACGCGGACGCGCGCCTGTACGGCGAGCACGGTATCCCGGCGGTGCTGTACGGCGCCGGACCGCGCACGGTGCCCGAGTCGAACGCCAAGAAGGCCGACGAACGCCTCGATCTCGAAGATCTGCGCAAGGCCACCAAGGTGGTCGCCGCAACCCTGTTAGACTTCCTGGGTTAACACAGGAGGATTTGGCATGTTTGAGAAGAAGTTGATGGCCGGTTGGGGCGATATGGACTTCAACAGCCATATGCGCAACACGGCGTTCATGGACAAGGCGGGCGATATCCGTATGATGTTCCTGTCGGAGCACGGCTTTCCGATGAGTGAATTGATGCGCCTGAAAATCGGCCCGGTGGTGATGAAGGACGAAATCGCGTACTTCAAGGAAGTGATGCTGCTCGACGAGATCACGGTGACCCTGGGTGTGGCCGGTCTGGCGCCGGATGGCAGCCGCTGGCAGCTTCGCAGCGACGTGATACGGCCGGACGGCAAGCTCGCCGCGCGCATCACCAGCACCGGCGGCTGGCTGGACCTGAACGCGCGCAAGCTGATCGCGCCGCCGCCGGCGCTGCTGGCCACGTGGCAGGCGCTGGCCCGCACGGACGACTTCCAGGAGCTCAACACAAGCATCAAATAACCGGCCGCGCTGGGTGTGGGATATCGCACGGCTGCGACTTTCAAGATTGCCGTATGATATGGAAATTATTGTCCACACGGCTAGACTGTGCATCGATACGAGTTAATCAGTTGCCATGAATGCGGGGTGCTGCACCAGTACCGCCCCGTGCGACCGCGCGAAAAGGCGCGCTGCGTGCGCTGCGGCTCCGTCCTCTATCGCGGCATCCATTCGGACCCCGACCGCATGGCCGCCATCACCCTCGGCGCCATCGTCACTTTCCTCATCGCGCAGTTCTTTCCGATCGTCGCGCTGCAAATCGGCGACTATAGCACCAGCGCCACCCTGCTGGGCTCCATCCGCGTGCTTTGGCACGAGCAGATGCAGATGGTGGCGGCGGTGGTTTTCCTGTTTACGATCCTGCTGCCGGCGGTGGAATTGGGGGCGCTGTTTTATGTGACCATGGCGCTGCGCGCGGGCCGCCGCCCTCCAGGCTTCGATCATCTTCTGCGCGCGGTCGGCGCCGCGCGCCGCTGGGGCATGACCGAGGTGCTGATGATCGGCATCCTGATAACCATCGTCAAGATGACCAGCCTGGCGCAGGTGCTGCTGCAACCGGGCCTGTTCGCCTTCGGCGCGCTGACGATGATGCTGGCCATCGTCGTGTCCTTCGATCCCAAATACCTGTGGAATATCGGCGAGCACCTGCCCGGCCCCGATGGTCCGCGCCCGTCGCAACGGGAGTTCCAGTACAAGGCGCTGCCCGTCGGCGCGCATTTCGAGGCCTGTCATAGCTGCGGGCTGGTGGCGACCGTGCCGCGAACGGCGCGCCATCAGCGTTGTGAGCGGTGCGGCGCGGCGCTGCACTGGCGCCGTCCCGACAGCGTTGGCCGCACCTGGGCGTTTCTGCTGGCGGCGACCATCCTGTACATCCCGGCCATGATGCTGCCGGTGATGTACACCGATTCGCTGTTCGGCAAAGAGGACGACACCATCATCAGCGGCGTTATGCTGTTCTGGAACAGCGGCTCGCAGGCGCTGGCGATCATCATTTTCGTCGCCAGTATCGTGGTGCCGGTGCTGAAACTGGCCGCGCTGTCGCTGTTGGCGCTGACGGCGCAGACCCGCTCGCGCTGGCGCCCGGAGCAACGTACCGTGTTGTACCGGATCGTGGAGTTCGTCGGCCGCTGGTCGATGCTCGATATTTTTGTCATTACGCTGACGGTGGCCTTGGTGCGCTTCCAGACGCTGGCGGTGATCACCGCCGGTCCCGGCGCGCTGGCGTTTTGCGCGGTGGTGGTGCTGACGATGCTGGCGTCGATGCAGTTCGATCCGCGCTTGATATGGGATGCAACCGATTCAAATGGAGATAAACATGCCTGAAAACGAGGGCGGCCAGCCGCCGCTGCACGAGCCCCATGTGGAGAAGGCCAGCCGCTGGCTGCCTTCGCTGGTGTGGCTGATTCCCCTGCTGGCGGCGTTGATCGGCGTTGGCCTGGTGGTCAAGTCGTTCATCGACCGCGGCCCGACCGTGACGGTGAGCTTCCGCAGCGGCGACGGCCTGGAACCAGGCAAGACCAAGGTCAAGTTCAAGGACGTCGACATCGGCCTGGTGCGCTCGATTTCGCTGTCGCGCGATCTGTCCAAGGTGCTGGTCACCATCGACATGCGCAAGGAGGCGTCGCGCTTCACCGCCATCGACACGCGCTACTGGGTGGTGCGCCCGCGCATCGGCGCCAGCGGCGTGACCGGGCTCAATACCTTGCTGTCGGGCTCCTACATCGGCGTCGACGCCGGCAAGTCGGAGGAGACCAAGGACGAATTCACCGGCCTTGAGCAGGCGCCCCAGGTGGCGTTCGACGAGAAGGGCAGCTATTACACGCTGCATGGCGAGACCCTCGGCTCGGTCGATGTCGGTTCTCCGATCTTCTATCGCCGCATCCAGGTCGGGCAGGTCGCCGCCTACGATCTGGAGCCGAAGGGGCGCGGCATCAATATGAAGGTGTTCGTCAAGTCGCCGTACGACCAGTATGTCGGCAAGGGCACGCGCTGGTGGCATGCCAGCGGTGTCGACGTGCGGCTCGATTCCAACGGCTTCAAGGTCAACACGCAGTCGCTGGCAGCGCTGCTCGTCGGCGGCATCGCCTTCGAGAGCATGAACGGCCAGAAGCCCGCCGCCGCCGCGCCGACAGGCAGCGAATTCCTGTTGGCGGCCGATCAGGCCAGCGCCCTGCGCGAGCCCGATGGCGCGCCGATCACCACGGTGCTGTACTTCGACCAGTCGCTGCGCGGCCTGTCGCAGGGCGCGACCGTTGACTTCCGCGGCATCGTGCTGGGCGAGGTGCGCTCGGTGGGCGTGGAGTTCGATCCGGTCAAGAAGTCGTTCCGCATGCCGGTGACGGTGGATATGTATCCGGCACGCCTGGGCCGCGCCTTCCAGAAGACCATCGACGACGACCAACGCAACAGTGCCGGTCCGCAGGTGCTGGAGAGGATGGTGGCGCGCGGCCTGCGCGGCCAGCTGCGCACCGGTAATCTGCTGACCGGACAGCTTTACGTGGCGCTGGACTTCTTCCCGAACGCGGCGCCGGTCAAGCTGGATCTG
>JBDSKP010000475.1:0-2140 GCA_039916925.1 Duganella sp. | reverse complement strand
GCTGCGCCGCCGCCAGGCCGGCGGGGCCGGATCCGACCACGGCCACTTTCTTGCCGCTCTGCTGAGCGGCCGGCTGCGGCACGACCCAGCCGTGTTCCCAGCCTTCGTCAATGATCTTGTGCTCGATCGACTTGATGCCGACCGGATCGTCATTGAAATTGAGCGTGCAGGCGGCCTCGCACGGCGCGGGGCAGATGCGGCCGGTGAACTCCGGGAAGTTGTTGGTCGAGTGCAAGGTGTCCAACGCCTCGCGGTAGTTGCCGCGATAAACCAGATCGTTCCAGTCCGGGATGATGTTGTTGACCGGGCAGCCCGTGTTGCAGAAAGGGATGCCGCAATCCATGCAGCGCGCGCCCTGCACCTTGGCCTGCTCGTTGGTCAGGGTGATGACGAACTCGGAATAGTTCTTCAGACGCGCGGCAGGTGGCAGATAGCCTTCGTCCTGACGCTGGAACTCCATGAAACCGGTGATTTTACCCACGATAAATCCTTAAATATATTCAGTCAACAACATCTGTCAGGGCGCTCAGGCGGCGATCGGCTGTACAACGGCGGCTTCGTTCGCCACGTCCTCGGCCATTTCGGCCAGGGCGCGTTTGTATTCGCTCGGGAATACCTTGACGAACTTGCCGCGGCTATCGGACCAGTTGTCCAGCAACAGGCGGGCACGGGTGCTGCCGGTGTGCTTGAAGTGGCGCTCGATCAGGCGCTTCAGGATCACCTCGTCCGCTTCCGCGCCCTGGTCCTTGTGCTGAATGTGCCAAGTGGCCTTGTCCGCCTCCTGCTGCTTGGCGCTCAGCACCGGCTCCAGGGTCACCATCGCGGTGTTGCAGCGCGACTCGAAATCGCCGTCCGGGTCGTACACGTAGGCGATGCCGCCCGACATGCCCGCCGCGAAGTTGCGGCCGGTGCAGCCCAGCACGACGACGGTGCCGCCGGTCATGTATTCGCAACCGTGGTCGCCGGTGCCCTCGACGATCGCCGTGGCGCCCGAGTTACGCACCGCGAAACGCTCGCCGGCCACGCCGTTGAAGAAGGCCTCGCCGCTGATGGCGCCGTACAACACCGTGTTGCCGATGATGATGTTGTTGACGGCCCAGCCACGGAACTCGGTGTTCGGACGCACGATGATGCGGCCGCCCGACAAGCCCTTGCCGACGTAATCGTTGCCTTCGCCGACCAGGTCGATCGTGATGCCGTGCGCCAGGAAGGCGCAGGCCGACTGGCCCGCCGTGCCCTGCAGCTGGATGTGGATGGTGTCGTCCGGCAAACCGGCGTGGCCGTAGCGCTTGGCCACTTCGCCCGACAGCATGGTGCCGACGGTGCGGTTGACGTTGCGCACCGGCGAGATGAACGAGACGCGCTCGCCCTTCTCCAGCGCGGCCTTGGCTTGCGCGATCAGCTTGTGGTCGAGCGCCTTGTCCAGGCCGTGGTCCTGTTCCATCGTGTGATAGATCGAGTGGCCGTCCTGCACTTCCGGCTGGTAGAAGATGGCGCTGAAGTCCAGCCCCTTGGCCTTCCAGTGCGTGATCGCCTTCGATTTGTCCAGCAGGTCGACGCGGCCGATCAGCTCGTCATAGGTGCGGATGCCCAGTTGCGCCATCAGCTGGCGGGCTTCCTCGGCGACGAAGAAGAAGTAGTTGACCACGTATTCCGGCTTGCCGGAGAACTTGGCGCGCAGCACAGGGTCCTGCGTGGCGACGCCGACCGGGCAGGTGTTCAGATGGCATTTGCGCATCATGATGCAACCCTCGACCACCAGCGGCGCGGTGGCGAAGCCGATCTCGTCGGCGCCCAGCATGGCGGCGATGACGACGTCGCGGCCGGTGCGCATCTGGCCATCGGCTTGCACGCGGATGCGGCTGCGCAGGCCGTTCAGGACCAGCGTCTGCTGGGTTTCGGCCAGGCCCAGCTCCCACGGCGTGCCGGCGTGCTTGACCGACGACAATGGCGAGGCGCCCGTGCCGCCGTCATGGCCGGCGACCACGACGTGGTCGGCCTTGGCCTTGGTGACGCCGGCGGCGACGGTGCCGATGCCCACTTCCGACACCAGCTTGACCGAGATCGAAGCGCGCGGGTTGGCGTTTTTCAGGTCGTGGATCAGCTGCGCCAAATCTTCGATCGAATAGATGTCGTGGTG
>JBDSKP010000474.1:0-5024 GCA_039916925.1 Duganella sp. | reverse complement strand
CACCATCAGGCGGTCGTCCTGGCCGTGCAGGATGCGGTGCAGCGCGACGCGGACGTTGGCGGCCGTGTGCTCGGCGGCCTCGCTGCAGGCGAACTCGCGGATCAGGTGGGACGGCGGGGTCAATTCCTTCATCTCGCGGATGCGCAGATCGTCGGTACGGGGCATGCTGTTCTCCAAATATTCAAAATGTCGGGGTGAAAAAAAACCGCCTCAGCAGGCGGTTTTTTCAGGATTTGCGGGAACTCGTTTTTACTTCTACGTGCACCGGCCGCTACTCCACCGCCTTGGGGTTGGAATCGCTAAAGTAAAAGTAGCCGGTAAAGAAGAAGTGGGTCATGAACGTGTTCGACAGGTATTGGGTAAATATCGTGGAATGACTATAACGCCAACGCCCGACGCTTGGCAAGCTATTTCTTGGCGATCATCAATACCGTCCCTACAAAAATTTACACCTGCCCATTCCTCGTTACATCTTATCGGCTGTGACCAATTGTAATCGCCGGCACGGGGCTGCGGCTCCCGCCCATCCCCTTTAAGCAGAAAGCCGTCTTTACAGGTGTCAGCGTTTGCCACTGTTGGTTATCCGCACTGTTACCGAACGGCTATTGTCCGCATGCCACGCCGAATGTTCTGATGGCTCGCCCCGCCTGTGCCAAGAGCCCCGGCCGGGACGCAGATGAAAACCCACCCATCCCAATATCGAGCAGGAGTAATAATAATGATCATTGAAAGAGCGATGTCCCGCGCGCTGCGCCTGATGTTCGCCGGCGGTCTGGCGGTGTCCATGCAAGCGCATGCCCAAGTCCAGGCCGACGGCGACGACGCCGGCATGCAGCGCGTCGAAGTGACCGGTTCCAGCATCAAGCGCCTGGCCTCGGAGACGGCGCTGCCGATCACCACGATCAAGGCGAGCGACTTCGTCAAGCAGGGCCTGACGACGGCGGCCGAGGTGCTCAACACCATTTCGATGAACCAGAGCTCGACCGGCAGCAGCCAGTCGGTCGGCTCCGGCACCGGCGGCGTCGCCAGCGCCGACCTGCGCGGCCTGGGCAGCGACAAGACCCTGGTGCTGCTCAACGGACGGCGCATCGCCAGCCACCCGTTCAACGGCGACAGCGTCGACCTCAACATCATTCCGCTGTCGGCGCTGGAGCGGGTCGAGGTGCTGCGCGACGGCGCCTCGGCCATCTACGGCACCGACGCCATCGGCGGCGTGATCAACTTCATCACCAAGCGCGAAGTGCGGGGCCTGACCGTCAGCGTCGAGCGCTTCCAGCCGCAGGCCAGCGGGGCCGGCGGCGAATCGCGCCTGAACCTGTCGGGCGGATTCGGCGACCTCAACAAAGACGGCTACAACTTCTTCGGCGTGGTCGACCTGCACAAGCAGACCGCGCTGGCCGCCACCGACCGCGACTTCGCCAGCACCAGCGTGCGGCCCGACCGCGGCGTCGACAACAGCAGCGGCACCTCGCAGCCGGGCAACTTCTTCTCCGACAACGGCATCACCGGCAACCCGTACTACGCCGGCGGCTGCGTCGGCAAAGGCTTGATCGCCAACGCCGCCAACGGCACCTGCCGCACCGACACCACGCAATACATCCAGGCGATGCCGAAGACGCAGCAGGAATCCTTCCTCGGCAAGGCCACCTTCAAGCTCGGCGGCGACAACCTCGCCACCGTCGAATACCTGCACAGCCGCAGCACCAACGCCAGCACCATCGCGCCGTCGCCGCTGACGGGCCTGACGTTGACGTCGGCCAGCCCCTACTACCCGGGCGGCAGCGGCGGCGTGCCGGCCGTCGCCGGCCTGACCGGGGAAGACCTGAGCGTCAACTGGCGCACGGTGGCCGCCGGCAACCGCATGGGCTACGACACCAGCATCTCCGACCGGCTGGTGCTCGGCTCGGAGGGCCTGGTGGCCGGCTGGGACTACAACGTCGGCCTGACCTACGCCATCAGCAAGGCCAGTAGCGCCTTCGCCGGCGGCTACACCAACGACTCGCTGATGGAGGCGGGCGTGCTCAGCGGCGTGCTCAATCCGTTCGGCGCGCAATCGGCCGACGGCCAGGCCTACATCGACGCGGCCCAGCTGCGCGGCGAATACCTGTCGGCCAAGATGACCAGCGTCGGCGTCGACGCCAAGGTCAGCCGCGAAATCTTCCGCTTGCCGGCGGGCGCGGTCGGCTTCGCGCTCGGCACCGAGTTCCGTCACGACAAGGCCAACTACGATGTCAACACCGCGCTCGCCTCGCAGGCGTCGAGCTCGGGCTACGCCGACGCCCAGGACCAGGCCGGACAGCGCAACATCGCCGCGCTGTACTCGGAGCTGAGCGTGCCGCTGGCCAAGGACGTGGAACTGTCGATGGCCGCGCGCTACGACCACTACAACGACGTCGGCGGCAGCTTCAATCCGAAGATCGGCCTGCGCTGGCAGCCGGCCAAGCAACTGATGCTGCGCACCTCGTACAACACCGGCTTCCGCGCGCCGACCTTGTACGACCTGCACGGCCCGGCCACGTCCACCTTCACGGCGAATTCGTATGACGATCCGGTGCTGTGTCCGGGCGGCACGGCGGTTGCCGGCGCCAACCCCAACCTGGCGTGCAACCAGCAGCAGTACATCCGCAGCGGCGGCAACATCGACCTGAAGCCGGAGAAATCGAGGACCTTCAGCCTCGGCGCGGTGTTCGAGCCGACCAACGCCGTCAGCATGTCGCTCGACTACTTCAACATCAAGATCAAGGACAAGATCGGCACGGTGTCGGAAACCACCATCTTCGGCAACTACGACAAGTACGCCAGCTACTTCGTGTACTCGGCCGACGGCAAGACCTTGCAGTACGTGAACGCGGTGCTGGACAACCTGGGCGAGGTGCACACGTCGGGCATCGACGCCAGCCTGCGCTGGAAACTGCCGCGCAGCGCGGCCGGCGATTTCAGCTTCGTGGTCGATGGCACCTGGGTGCGCAACTATGAATATCAGAACGAACCGGGCGGCGCGTATGTTCAAAACGTCGGCGTGTATGCGGAGAATTCACCGGTGTTCCGCTGGAAGCACAACGCCGCGATCAATTGGAAGAACGGCCTGTGGAGCGCGAGTTTCGCCAACAAATATATGAGCGGGTATGTCGACCAGAACGATGTGGCCGACGCTTATTATCACAAGGTGCGGGCGTATTCGACGTATTCGCTGTCGGCCAGTTATGCAGGGATTAAGAATACGGATTTGAGGGTGGGGATCAAGAATTTGTTCGATACCAGTCCGCCTTATACCAATCAGGGCACGACGTTCCAGAGTGGGTATGATCCGCGTTATACCGATCCGCTGGGCCGGACGTTTTATGTGAAGGCGACGTATAAGTTTTAGTTGGTCGATTGAGACGTGGACCCGCAGCCCGGACGCGGGGGTCGTACCCGGCGGGTACGACCCCATGTGGCCGCGGTGCGGGTTTGGGGTTAAGCGGTGCCGCCCACCGTGACACCATCGATGCGCAACGTCGGCTGGCCGACGCCTACCGGCACGCTCTGGCCTTCCTTGCCGCACACGCCCACGCCCGGGTCCAGCCGCATGTCGTTGCCGATCATCGACACGCGGTTCAGCACCTCCGGCCCGTTGCCGATCAACGTGGCGCCCTTGACCGGATACGTGATCTTGCCGTTTTCGACCATGTACGCTTCGCTGGCCGAGAACACGAACTTGCCATTGGTGATGTCCACTTGGCCGCCGCCGAAGTTGACCGCATACAAACCGTTCTTGACCGACGCCAGGATTTCGCCCGGGTCCTTGTCGCCGCCGAGCATGTAGGTGTTGGTCATGCGCGGCATCGGCAGGTGCGCGAACGATTCGCGCCGCGCGTTGCCCGTCACCGGCATCTTCATCAGGCGCGCGTTCATCGTGTCCTGGATGTAGCCCTTCAAAATGCCGTCCTCGATCAGCGTCGTGCACTGCGTCGGATTGCCTTCGTCGTCGATATTGAGCGAACCGCGGCGATCGGCCAGCGTACCGTCGTCAACCACCGTCACGCCCCTGGCGGCGACGCGCTCGCCGATGCGGCCCGAGAAGGTCGACGAGCCCTTGCGGTTGAAGTCGCCTTCGAGGCCGTGGCCGATCGCCTCGTGCAGCAGGATGCCGGGCCAGCCCGGTCCGAGCACGACCGTCATCGGGCCGGCCGGCGCCGGGCGCGCGTCCAGATTGACCACCGCCGACTTGACCGCCTCGGTGGCGTAGAAGTCGAGCAGGGTGTCGCTGAAATAGCCGTAGTCGTAGCGCCCGCCGCCGCCGGACGAGCCCATCTCGCGGCGGCCGTTCTGTTCGACGATGACCGTCAGCGATACGCGCACCAGCGGCCGGATATCGGCCGCCAGCACGCCGTCGCTGCGCACCACCAGCACCACGTCGTATTCGCCGGCCAGGCCCGCCATGACCTGCACCACGCGCGGGTCCTTGGCGCGCGCCATCTTTTCTATGCGCTCGAGCAGCTTGACCTTGGCGGTCGCGTCCAGCGAGGCCAGCGGGTCGTTCGGCAGGTACAGCGAACGGCCGCCGGTCGGCGTCATCGCGCCGGCGACCTTGATCTTGCCGGCCCCGGCGCGGGCGATGGTGCGCGTCGCGGCGGCCGCGTCCATCAGCGCCGATTCCGAAATCTCGTCGGAGTAGGCGAAAGCGGTCTTGTCGCCCGACACGGCGCGCACGCCGACGCCCTGGTCGATCGAGAAGCTACCCGTCTTGACGATGCCCTCTTCCAGGCTCCAGCCCTCGTTCTTGGTGAACTGGAAATACAGGTCGGCATAGTCGACCTTGTGCGTGAACATCGCGCCCAGCGTCTTGAGCAGCTTGGCCTCGTCCAGTCCGAACGGCGTCAGCAGGATGTCGCGCGCGACGGCCAGGGTGGACAGGTTCGGTTCAAAAGGCTTCATGATGGTGCTCCGGTTCGGGAATGGTATTGGATATCACATCGTGCGGTGCTTGAGCGCAGGCAGGCTCTGGCGCACGCCCTCGATGAACAGCGGGTCGATCTCGCCCT
>JBDSKP010000473.1:0-4678 GCA_039916925.1 Duganella sp. | reverse complement strand
GGCGGCGGCGTCGGTCGCGGTCCATTGCTTGCGCGCCGCCGCCACCACCGGCGCCAGCTCGGCGCGCGGTTCGCCGATTTCGCGTCCCTGGTAGGTGCCGCCGCGCGTCATCAGCGTGATGTCGTTATTGAGTTCCTTGCGGCTTTCCTCGAGCTGGCGGAAGCCTTCGGCGCTGCCTTGCACGGCGTTCGGCGCGGCCTTGCCGATGCGCTGGGAGTGCATCAACGCGTCGCTGGCGACCTGGGTCTGGGCCGAGCGGTTGGCACTGTGGATGGTGTTGAGCGCGACGAAGACGGCGCTCGCGCCCAGGCAGACGGCCAGCGCGGTGGACAAAATACTCAATTGGCGCTGCGCCGGCAGATGGCCGATCAGCGGCAGCTTGAAACCGGCGCCGGTTTCGGCGGGCGCCGTGCGCGTGCCCAGACGGCCCAGCGCATCGCGCAGACGCAGCGGCGCGCCGCCGTCGGCGCTGTCGGCGGCGGGGTCGGACGCCCCGGAGTCCATGAACCGCGAATCGCCGGCCTCGCCGAATTGCGAATCCGCTGTCACGTCCTGGTCGGCATTCCGGTTGCCATTCGAGAAACTACCCATCTTGAAAGCCATCACACCCTCTCCGGATTAATTATGCGAACTGCGTGCGCGACCGGCGTGCGGCCGGCGTCGCGTCGTCCCCGTCACCCGCAGTGTACGTGCATCACAGGCCGACTTGTAGAAAACGAGGTTCGCGCACCAGCTGCGCCAGATCGATCCGGGTCCAATGCCGGCCTTCGGCGTCGTCGAAATGCTGGCCGCACCACACGGGCGCGCCCTCGGCGTCGCCCGCGTCCACCCCGGCCACGGCCCGCATGTCGGCCAGCTTGCGCAGCCCCAGCACGCGCCCGATCAGCAGCGCGCAGTTGAAGCCCAGCCCCGGCGCGAAGGTGATGAGGCGGCGTTCCGCCGCGGCGGTGCCGTCGGCGGCGCGGCCCTGATAGCGCCCCAGGTCGATCACACCGGTCAGATTGCCGCGGATATTGGCCAGGCCCAGATACCAGTCGCGCGTCAGCGGCACCGGCGTCACCGGCTGCAGCGGCATGATCTCGCCGATCTGGGTCAGGTCCAGCAGACACAGGCGGCCGCCCATGAGCACGCCCAGTTCGCGCCCGCCGACGTTGGCGCCGGTCTTGGCGGCCTGCATGCGCTCGAGCAGCTGCACCTGATACTGGCGCAGGCGGCTGCGGCGTTCCGGGGCGGGCGGCGTGGTGGGGCTGGCGGGCGTTGGGCTGCTCATCGCTGGGACGTCGCTTAGCCGAGGGCGGCGATTTTGGCCAGCAGATCGGCCGCGTCGACCGGCTTGACGAGGTAGTCGCGCGCGCCCTGGCGCAGGCCCCAGATACGGTCGGTCTCCTGGTTTTTGCTGGAGCAGATAATCACCGGCACGTCCTGCAGCTCCGGATCGCGGGCGATCGAGCGGGTGACCTGGAAGCCGTTCGCGCCGGGCATGACCACGTCCATCAGGATCAGCTGCGGCTTGTCGGCCTTGATCTTGACCAGCGCCTCCTCGCCGCTTTCGGCCACGGACACCGAAAAGCCGTTACGGACCAGGATATCGGTCAGGTAGTAACGTTCGGTGGGCGAATCGTCGACGATCAAAATGCGTTGTATGGTCATATTTCCCCCTGCGGCTTTGTTATTCTGGTGACGGGACGGGCGCGCCGCCGGTGTGCTCGCGCACGGCCGCCAACAGGCTGTCCTTGGTAAAAGGTTTGGTCAGATAGGCGGCCGAGCCGACCATCGCGCCGCGCGCGCGGTCGAACAGGCCGTCCTTGGAGGACAGCATCAGCACCGGCGTGGCATGGAATTTTGCGCTTTTTTTAATCAGCGCGCAGGTCTGGTAACCGTCCAGGCGCGGCATCAGGATGTCGCAAAAGACCAGCGCCGGGTGGTGGTCGTTGATCTTGGCCAGCGCGTCGAAGCCGTCTTCGGCCAGCACCACCTGGTAGCCGGCCTGGGACAGGAAGATCTCGGCTGATCGACGGATCGTGCTGCTGTCGTCGATCACCATGATTTTCAGGGCCGAATCTGTCACATTGGCTTGCGGCGTGGTCGTCATAATCGAATCGCTGAAATGATGCTACACGATAGCATAGACGGAGCGGCCGGCGCGCCGTCCTGGCGCGGCCCGGCCGCCCGCGGCCGGAAAAGAAGGCGTCAGATGGCGACCATCTCGAAATCGTCCTTGCGGGCGCCGCATTCAGGGCAGCTCCAGTTCATCGGCACGTCGGCCCAGCGGGTGCCGGGGGCGAGGCCTTCGTCCGGCAGGCCGGCCTGTTCATCGTAGATCCAGCCACAGATCAGGCACATCCAGGTCTGGAACTCCTGCGTTGTTTCATTGCTACTCACGTTCTGCCACCCTTCAATCAAGTAAAATGCTGAATTAGGTATCTTAATCCACCCGCCGTGCAAAACCAAACTTCTCCTCTCATATTAAGCTTCGGCGCTGCCGATCCGGCTGGCGCGATGGGCGTCCAGGCCGACCTCGCGGCTTTTTCGGCCCTCTCCTGCACCGGCCTGGCGGTCACCACCGCGTTGCTGATCGGCGACAGCGCGCGCGTCGAGGACGTGCAGGAAATCGATCCGGACTGGGTCTGCGACCAGGCCCGCGTGGTGCTGGAGGATATGACCATGGCCGCCTTCAAGGTCGGCGCGCTGACCAATATCGAGCAGGTCGCGGCGATCGCCGAGATCCTGTCCGACTATCCGGACGCGCCGCTGATCCTCGATCCGTTCAGTTCCCGCCTGCCCGACCTGCCCGACGACGACGCCGAGGAACTGCTCACGGCCGTGCGCCAGTTGCTGGTGCCGCAGGCGACGCTGCTGATGCTGTCGCTGGTGGAACTTGGCCGGCTGGCCGAAACCTGGCGCGAAGGCGCCGACGACACGCTCGAATCGGACGTCGAGCACCTGCTGGCGTTGGGCTGCGAATTCGTGCTCGTCACCGGCACCGCCGCCGGCTCGCCGCAGGGCGACGCGGCGGCGCCCAATACGCTGGCCAACACCCTGTTCGGCGCCGACGGCATGATCAGCCACGACGCCTGGCAGCACCTGCCGGGGCCCTTCCTGGGCGCCGGCGGCACCTTGTCGGCGGCGATCACCGCCTTCATGGCGCGCGGCGCCGACGTGCCCGAAGCGGTGGCGGCGGCGCAGGAATACACGGTCGGCGCGCTGGCGCATGCGCAGCGCTACGGCATGGGCAAATTCGTGCCCAACCGGTTTTTCCATTTGCTGACCGCCGCCGCCGACATGCAGTAACCGTGCCGCGAACGACCGCGGCTTACACACTTGACACCGAAGATGCCAACATGACCACGATCTCGAAAAACGATACCCTGTTCGCCCGCGCCCGGAAAACCACGCCGGGCGGCGTCAACTCGCCGGTGCGCGCCTTCCGTTCGGTCGGCGGCACGCCGCGCTTCATCACCCGCGCCGAAGGCCCGTACTTCTGGGACGCCGACGACAAGCGCTACATCGACTACATCGGCTCCTGGGGTCCGGCGATCGTCGGCCACGCGCATCCGGTGGTGGTCAAGGCGGTGCAGGAAGCGGCCGCGCGCGGCCTGTCGTTCGGCGCTCCGACCGAGGGCGAAGTGCTGATGGCCGAGGAGATCTGCCGCCTGGTGCCGTCGATCGAGCAGGTGCGCCTGGTGTCGTCGGGCACCGAGGCGACCATGAGCGCGCTGCGCCTGGCGCGCGGCGCCACGGGCCGCGACAAGATCGTCAAATTCGAGGGCTGCTACCACGGCCACGCCGACTCGCTGCTGGTCAAGGCGGGCAGCGGCCTGCTCACGTTCGGCAATCCGACGTCGGCCGGCGTGCCGGAGGACTTCGTCAAGCACACGCTGGTGCTGGACTATAACGACGTCGGGCAGCTGGAGCAGGCGTTCGCCTCGTTCGGCGACGAAATCGCCTGCGTCATCGTCGAGCCGGTGGCCGGCAATATGAATTTGATCAAGGCCAGCGAAGCGTTCCTGAAGTCGATGCGGGCGCTGTGCACGAAGCACGGCGCGGTGCTGATCTTCGACGAGGTGATGTGCGGCTTCCGCGTGGCGCTGGGCGGCGCGCAGCAACTGTACGGCATCAAGCCCGATCTGACGGCGCTGGGCAAGGTGATCGGCGGCGGCTTGCCGGTGGCGGCCTTCGGCGGTGGCGCCGAGTTGATGGGCAAGATGGCGCCGCTGGGCGCCGTGTACCAGGCCGGCACCCTGTCGGGCAATCCGGTGGCGGTGGCGGCCGGCATGGCGACATTGAAGATCGTCCAGGAGCCGGGGTTCTACGACAAGTTGAGCGCGACGGCGGCGCGTCTGGCGGCCGGTTTGACGGCGGCGGCCAGGGAAGCCGGCGTGGTGTTCTGCGCCGATTCGGTGGGCGGCATGTTCGGGCTGTATTTCAGCGAGACGCCGCCGAACAACTATGCTGAGATGATGGCCGGCGACCGCGCGCGTTTCAACACCTTCTTCCACGCGATGCTGGACGAAGGCGTGTATTTCGCGCCGGCCGCGTTCGAGGCGGGCTTCGTCTCGGCGCAGCACAACGACGAGGTGATCGACGAGACCATCGCGGCGGCCGGCCGGGTGTTCAAAAAGCTCGCGGGCTGATTCGCGGCGTAACCCCAAGACGAAGGGGTCGTACCCCCGGGGGT
>JBDSKP010000472.1:0-5330 GCA_039916925.1 Duganella sp. | reverse complement strand
AGGGTATCGGCAAGATTCGGGCCGATCAGGCCGTTGAAGCCATCCCCGGCGCTGTCGGCGTCGAGCAGATAAAACTTGGTGGCGAACTCCAGATGCACCAGATCGTCGCCGTCGCGCAGCAGGAAGTCGAACTCGCCGACGGTGTCGTTGCGGTTGGCGCGCACCTGCAAGCCGTGCGCGACCAGCTTGCCGTGCTCGGCGAAATAGAAGGCCATCAATTTTTCAGCATACAGCCCGAGCCGGGAGTAATGCCGCGTGCCGAGCGCCGCCTCCAGCGGAATCGGGTCCTGCTCCAGCGCGGCCAGCCAATCGGCGGTGTCCGGCGTCATCCCGCCCAAGGTGGCGATGCGGCCCTGCCAATGCGGCGAGGCCGCGTCGAGCAGGTCGGGCGCGTCCAGCAGCCAGGCCAGCGCGCGCACATGGGGCCGCGTCAAATGGCCCCAACGCCGCTCGAAACGCGCCTGATAACTATCGGGCGCGGCGTCGGGCGGCGCCGGCGGCTGCCTAGTCACGGGCCGCCTTCGCCAGGCACAAGTCGCCCCAGGCCTTGGCCTTGTCCTCGGGACGACGCAGCAGGTCGTCCGGATGGTAGGTCGCCACGACCGGCAACCCGGCGGCGCCGTAGCGCATCACCTTGCCGCGCGCGGCCGGGCCCATCATCAGCCCCCTGGCGGCGTGCTGGCCGAACGTCATCGCCATGGCCGCGCCGGTCAGTTCCAGCTCGCGGTGCAGGTAGGGACGGCAGGCGGTGAGCTCGTCGATGGTCGGCGGGCGGTCGGCGCCGTTCTCGCCGGCCGGGCGGCATTTGACCAGGTTGGTCACATAAACATCCGTATCGGGTTGGAGCGCGATGGCTTTGAGCATGTTGTCGAGCAGTTGCCCGGCCTCGCCGGCGACCGGTTGCTGGTCTTTTTCGTCCAGCCGCGACGGACCGGCGGCCAGCGCGATCCACGACGCCTCGGTCGGTCCGCGGCCGTTGACGGCGTTGCGGCGCGTCGCGCACAGCTGGCAGCGGGTGCAGCCGGCGACGGCGGCGCGCAATTGCGGCCAGTCCATCGCGGCGATCGCTTCGTCGCTGACGGGCGCCGCGCGGGCCGGCACCGGCGCCTCGTCGAACCAGGCGGTCGAATCGTCGTCGGCGCTGTCGGTGCGCGGCGCCGGACGGGTCGCGGGAGCGGCGTCGGCGATCGCGTGCGGCGGGACGGCGGACGGCGCCACGGCTTCGGGCATCGGCGCGCGGGGCGGCTGTTCGACGGCGGGCCGCGCGCGCACCGGCTGCTCGGCCACCGGCCGTTCGACAGCGGGCGGTGCGTAGGCGGGCCACTCGACGGCCGCCACCGGCCCGGGCGCGGCCTCCACGGCCCCGGCCCCGGCTTCGTCCCGCGCCAGGGCGGTGGGACGGTGGCGCAAGGACCAGTGCGCGCCGACACCCATCTCCTCCAGGAAAATTGCACTGCGGGTTGCTGTCTGACTCATATTCCGAACCGCATAACGATCGCGTCCTCGCGTAGCTGGTCGGCCGCCGGGTAGTATCCCTTGCGCCGGCCGATCTGTTTAAATCCGTAGCGCTCGTAAATCCTCAGCGCGCGTTGGTTCGACGGCCGCACTTCCAGCAGTACCGATTCCATCCCCAGCCCGCGCGCGCAAGCGACGGCCTGATTCAGCAGCACGCGGCCCAGTCCCTGCCCTTGCATGCTGCCCGCGACCGCCACATTGAGCAGATGGGCCTCGTCGACAATCCCCATCAGCAGGAAGTAGCCAAGCAAGTCGCCGTTCTGGTCGCGCAACACCCACGCCTCGTAGTTGCTGTTGAGCGAATCGACGAAGTTGCCCATGCTCCAGGGATGCGGATACACGCTCTCCTCGAGCGCCAGCACGTCGGCCAGGTCGGCCTGCTGCATCGGCTCGTAATTGAGCCGCGCCAAATCCCACGACTGCTTCATGCCACGCCTTCCGCCGCCTTGGCGACGGCCGCATTCGCCATGTCGCGCCGTTCGGCCTGGGTGTAGGCGATCTTGTTACGCAGATACAGCGGCTGGGCCTCGGCCGCCGTCACCGTCTTGCCGGCGGCAAAGGCGATGCGGGCCAGCCGCGCGACCTGCTCCGCGTGCGGCATGACCTCGGCGTGGCCGCCGGCCGGGAACGCCTCGGCATAGGCCGACAGACCATTGCCGCAGGCCACCGGCGCGCCTTGCGGCAGCACGCCGTCGGGCGCCGACAGCGCCGGCGGCAGCACGGCGGCGGGCGCGGCGGCATCGGCCTCGAAACGGTATTGCGCCCAATAGACCTCGCCCATGCGCGCGTCGAGCACGGCCAGCACGTCGGCGGCGCCGTATTGCTGGCGGCAGGCAAGCGCCATCGCGTCGAGCGTGACGACCGGCACCACCGGCAGGTTGCTGCCGAAGGCGAGCCCCTGGGCGATGCCGCAGGCGGTGCGCACGCCGGTGAACGAGCCGGGACCGGAGCCGAAGGCGATGGCGTCGCAATCCTTCAGCGTAATGCCGGCCTCGGCCAGCAGTTCCTGGATCATCGGCAATATGGATTGGGAATGGGTACGCACGCCGGACGAGACGCGACTGATGACGGTTTCGCCCCGGAGCAGCGCGCAGGAGGCCAGTTCGGACGAGGTTTCAATGGCAAGAATAATAGGCATCCCGTATTTTAACCCGGCCCGGTGGCAGGCGCGACCCCGCGCGCGCATGTAGAATATCCCCTTTAGGCGCTGAGAACGCCGTCAGTCGACGATCCTATGCATAGTTTGACCTTGAATTCCGCCAATCGCCACCAAGTTGCCGCCGCGCTCGCCGGCGACCGCTGGATCGTCGCCTGCCTGTGCGCGGCGTGGTGCGGCACGTGCGAATCGTACCGCGCCACGTTCGACGAGCTGGCCGCGCGCCATCCCGACAAGTTGTTCATCTGGATCGACATCGAGGATCACGCGGACGTGGTGGGCGATCTGGACGTCGAGAACTTCCCCACCTTGCTGATCCAGCATCACGAGCTGGTCACCTTCTTCGGCACCATGCTGCCGGACGGCGGGCTGGCGCACCGGCTGGTGCAGTCGCAGACCCAGCAAAGCGACGCGGATCTGACGGCGCTCGCGCTCAACAGCGAGGAGCGGGCGCGCTGGCAGAACGACTGCAATTTGCGCAGCCTGATGCGGAATGCGTTGGGCTGATGCCTTGACCACGAAAGTTGAATGGCTGCTTCCGCGCCTCAAAGCGGTCTTCCCCGAAGGCACATGACTTTCTGACTCTGCTGTATCACATGCGAGCTTCCTTCGCGAGATAACGCACGGTTGCCATGATTCTGACGTTGTGCGTCGCATTGATCGACGGCGCATGCAATACACGCATATCCATTAAGTAGACGTCACCTGCTTCGCCCGACATTTCCACGATAGAAATATTCGGTCCCAGTTGAGTGACGTCGCCACCGGCGCGCAAAATCTCGCCAGCTTTACCGCGTAGATTGTTACGACGATTGAACAGATGTGAACCTGCCAACGCTAGCGTGCCGCCACCATGGGTCTTTACCTTATCGATCAGAATGAAAGCTTGGATTCCTGGCACGAGGTCGGAAGACGATGGCGCAACATCAGTATGCCAGTTCAGGCCGGCAAGCGACCATGCGCCTTGATTTGGCAAGGAAATCAGCAGTTGTTGATGGGTGAAAGCTAAATCTCGTCCCGCCAGTTTTGGCAGCAATGCAGTGATCTGGTCTGGTAAAAGCTTGTTGTGCAGATGCTCGTGCCTGATTGACGAGGAAATCTTTACCGTTTCCTGAAATGGCGTAAGGGTCTTGTTCAACGCCGACAGACGTTTTCCCGACGCCCACATGTTCAATCGCTTCAACTCATCCAAAATGTCGTTTCGTACTTTATTTAACGATTTCGCGGGTATCGCTCCACGGAGTAATAGATACCCATGCTCGTTAAATGACGACAGTTGTTGTGGTGTCATATCTGCGCCCGCCGCTGCTTTGGGCGGCGGCCCCTCAGGATCCTTCAGTCTGATATACCCGGTCGTCGGGATCGCGAAACGGGGGTCACGAAACGGGGTCAAGTCTAACATTCAGACACAAACTCAGCGATGCACAAACAGGCCGCAGCACGAACGTTAGCCAGACTTCAATTGCTGAGGCCATGTCTGAATGTTAGACTTGACCCCAGCTTCCGACCCGGCGCTTCGAGCTTGGCCATCGAGTCGGCGTCGTCGGCCGCGCGCGCCAGCGCCAGCGCCAGCGTGGCGTCGTAGCTGGCGCGCTCGCCGGACCGGTTCACCACCTGCCCGGTGCCGACGTAGGCGCAGAACAACTCGGGATTGGACTTGGCCATGTACGTCCCGATCACCGAACCCCACGATCCGCCCATCAGGATCACCTTACGCTTGCCGAAGCGATTCGCCGCATACCGCGCCACCGCGACGCCGTCGTCGCGCAACCGCTCCGGCACCAGCGCTTCGTCGTCGGTCACCGGATTGCGGCCGAAAGTCATGCCGGCGCCGCGCTGGTCCCACTGGACCACCGTGTAGTCCTTTTCCCAGGCTTCGTCGCCCATTTGCCATTGGCGGTCAAGCCGAAAATAGATCACCGGGCGGTATTAACCATTTGTTATTTCCGCGCGGATTTGGAAGAGGCTGAGCCTAACGCGGCGCTGACATAGGCGATCAATATCGGTTGGGACAGCCGTTGCATCTCCGTGCCGATGACATCCCGCTTGGCGTTGAGCTTATCGATGTATCGCGATTTGCGCCCTTCAGAGGCGAGCGACGCCAACTCTTCCGCACTCAAATGCCGCGCGTATATTTCCGCGAGATTGGCGTTCCATTGGCTTTCAAATTGAAGCGCATACGCATCCAGCTCTTTAGATACGAGCAACTGCGCTTCGGAGGTTCCTAACTTCGATGCCAGCATGGCGAATGTGTTGGTTTTGTTAACAGCGGCCTGCGCGAGCGTCCTTAAATTTCTTCCAAGACCTTGACGATGAACAAACTCGCTCGCCGCCCCCTGTGGCCCGCCTAGCGCTGGAGACATGAAACCCACAAGCGCAAGTAGCAATCCGATTTTGTGTAACCATCTCATTTTGATTCCTTTGGAGCCTGCCTTGATCCGTCATGAGCCGTCAACGGCGCTTGGCGGATTACGCTGCGCTAATCCGCCCTACGGGGTTTAGATACGCGCTTGACGTGGTGGTAGAGGTTTTTCAGTCGAGCGAGGACCATGGCGGCAAACCGTACTTGCGCCGGCAGTGGTAGTTGCTACGTACCATGCCGGTGGACTTCAGCAGATCCAACGCTTTCGCGCGGCGGGATTCGAAACTCATGGGAGTG
>JBDSKP010000471.1:0-5076 GCA_039916925.1 Duganella sp. | reverse complement strand
GTTGACCCTCAAGTTATTGCTGGTGCTGAAGGCCGCACCGGTTACCGCAATATTGAAGTCCACGTTGCCTCCGGCCCCGTCGTTGACGCTGGCGTGCGAGCCTGTGACCGTCGAATTGACGTCGACCACCGTGCCGTCAGGCAGCATGTACTGCGCCGTCTGTACGCCGTAAACCGGGGTGCTGCCGTAGGTGGCGCTCACGTTGTTGAGGCGCACGAGCAGCTGGTTGGCCGGCACGACCGTGTAATTGCCCGCGGTATAACTGATGGTGTAATTGCCGGAGGTGAGCCCGCTGGCGTTCAGCACGCCGTTGTAGATGCCAGCCGCTTCGCCGACGCCGACGTTGCTGCGGGTGATGCTCAGCGCACCACCGAGCACGCCCGCGTTTTCGCCGCCCACAAAACCGGTGTAGCTGGCACCCGCATACCCGGCATTATCGGCCTTGGTGACGAACTTGGCGTCGTTGTTGGCGATCACGGTCAGGGCGGCCTTGTTGATGACGCCCGTCGTGTTGTTGAAAGTGCTCACGGTATAATTGTTGCCGCTGTTGCCGTCGTTCACCACGTAGCCCGCATCCACCGACAAGGTCTTGCCCGTGCCCGCGTTCTTGTCCGCGTAGGATTCGGTGAGGCCGGTCACCGTGTCCGCGCCTTGCAGACCGCCGATCGCGGGAGCGGCGCCCGCGCTTGTCGTCGCGTCGTAGGTCTTGGTGTTGGTAGCCGCCGTCAACGTCAGGGCAGCCTTGTTGATCACACCCGTCGTGTTGTTGACGGTGGATACGGTGTAGTTATTGCCGCCGTTGCCATCGTTCACCACGTAGCCCGCGTTCACCGACAAAATCTTGCCGCTGCCGGCGTTCTTGTCCGCGTAGGATTCGCTGAGGCCGGTCACGGTGTCCGCGCCTTGCAGGCCGCCGACGGTGGGACCGGCGGCCGCGCCCGTCGTCGCGTCGTAGGTCTTGGTGTTGGTGGCCGCCGTCAAAGTCAGGGCGGCCGGCGTGATATTGGCTGTCGTGGTCGTATTGGCGACCTGGTAGCCGCTCACGGTCACGCCAGCGGTTTTGCTGGCGACGCTGATACCGGTCACATTCACGGTCTTACCTGCGCCCGCGTTTTTATCGGTAAAGCTTCCCGACGCGCCACTGACGCCCAGGTTATCGCCATCGATGCCCGACACGGTGGCAGCCGCCAGATTCAAGGTGGCCCCGGTGGCGGCGTCATACACCTTGTTGTTGGCCCCCACGCTGGCGGTCGCCGTTGGGCTGACGCGATAAAAGACGTTGAGCTTCTTGCTGGAGTCGATTACGCCGGCGCCGGGGGCGGTGCTGTAGGCCTTGTTCAGCGACGTGGCGCTGCCGGGCACCCTGGCCGTGTAGGCTGCGGTCGTGGCGTTGCCCGAGTAGATCGCGACGGTAGCGCCCCCGCCGGTGGACGTCACATTGGCATTGAGCGTGACATCGCCGCCGGTCACGCTGCCGTTGGGCGCGCCTGACACGCCATCATCCGCCCCGGCCGTCAAGGTGACGTTGCCGGTCTGCGTGACGCTGCCACCGATGGTGAGGTTATCGCCACTGGTGGCGGTCATGGTGCCGGTACCGGTAATGGTGTTCGGGATGGTATAAGCGTCCGAGCGGGTGAACACCAGATTGGCGTTATTGGTCACGGCGCCCGTGCCCAAGGTTCCCGAGGTGCCGCCGTTGCCGACTTGCAGCGTGCCGCCGCTGACCGTGGTGGTGCCGGTATAGGTATTGTTGCCGGTGAGGATCTGTGTGCCGGTGCCGGTCTTGACCAGTATGCCGTTGGTGCCGCTGATGACGCCGGAGAAGCTGCCGGAGCCATTGTTGGTGCCGACGGTCAGGGTTTGCGCGCCGGTGAACACGTTACCGTTGCCGTTGAGCGACTTGGCATGGTCGTTGGCGACGGTGGTGGCATATTGCGAGCCGTCCATATACCAGTTGGCATTGTTCAGCGTGACGTTGGCATTATCGAACGCGAACACATTGCCTTGCGTCGCAATCTTGCCGCCATTGACGGTCAGGTTGCCAGAATAGGTGCTGGCCGCCGTACCGCGGAAGCTCACTCCAGTGGTGGTCGCGCCCGTGTTGTTGATGGTCAGGGCGCCGGAACCGGACAAGGTCGGCCCATCGAAGAATACCTGGTTGTTTGCGCCGCTGTTGGTCACATTGAGGGTGGAGCCGGCCGCTACCGTCAGGCCCCCCGCCCACACTTCATATCCGGTGGACGTGTGATTGTAGGTGCCGCCATTGAGGGTGAGCAGCGCACTGGCCGCGGTGTTCACATTGGATGCCCCCGAAGTGATGAGCGTCCCGCCCGTTGAAACAGTGGTCGGCGACGCATAGTTGGCCGCATTCCTGAGATCGAGCGTGCCGCCGTTGACGGTGGTTGTGCCGGTGTGATAGAGCCTGGTGAAAGGGGCGTTGTTGTTGTTGTTGTCGCTGGTGAGGATTTGCGTACCGGTACCGGCCTTCACCAGATTGAGCAAGCCCGTGCCGCCGCCGGCATCCGCATCGCGGAAGAAGCCGTTGTAGAGATAGCTGCCGGTGCCGTTCAGGGTCAGGGTGCCGTTAGTGCTCGAGGCAAGGTCTTTTCCGCCGTTCTCGATCGAGGCGCCTGACGCCGTACTTGCCGTACCGGCATTGAGTCCGGCCAGGGTCTGCTTGGTGCCGAGCAGGTCGAAACGCATCCAAAACGTATCCGCATTGACGAAGTTCATGACAACACCCGTGCCGAACTGATTGTCGGCGCCCATCCGCAGGGTGGGCACGCTGCCGGAATTGTTGCCCATCTGCACCGTGGTGCCGGCAGCGATCGCCACCGCGCCGCCGGTCTTGGCCAACGTCAGGGTGGCAACGTTGCCTTGACCGTCGACCACGGTTTTACCGGTGTAGGTGTTGGACTGGTTACCGGAAAGGATGATATTGACCGCTGCCGGGGAGCCCCCGTTCCACGAGGTGAAGCGGCTCATGGCGAAATCGCCGGGGCCGGAGATGACGCCGGAAAGCGTGTTGGTGCCGCCCAAATAGCTACTGATCGTGCTGTTGGCGCCGGTGCTGTCGCCAAGGACGACGCCGGTCGTGTTATTGAGCTGGATATTGCCGGTGAGCGTGTTGTTGCCTTCCAGGCGGATGGCGCCGAGAACAACGTCGTTGCCACTCACATTGTGATGCCAGCCGGCGCCATTCTGAACGACGATGTTATTGGAGTAGGTGCCGCCGTTGAAGGAGACGGTGCCCCTGTCCTGCACCTCGATCGTGGCGGAGCCGAGTTCGGATTGCTGGGTCGTGTTCCACAATATGGAACGGTTGAGCTGCAGGGTGCCGCTGAAGCCGCTGTTGTTCCCGCTGAAATCGTACTGGCTTGTCTGCAACGCGGACGTGGCGTTCTGCCCTTGCAGGCGTACCGTGCCGGCACCGCTGATCGCATTGCCGATCACCGTATTGGCGGTGCTGTTGGCGTTGTTCCAGATCAAGGTGCCGCCGCTGCCCACGTTCACGGCGGAAGCGGCTGCGATCGCTCCGGTGGTGCCGCCTGTGCCGATCTGCAGCGTGCCGCCATTGACGGTGGTCGTGCCGGTGTAAGTGACGTTGCCGCCCTCGAGAATTTGCGTACCGGGGCCGGCTTCCACCAGATTGAACAAGCCCGTGCCGCCGCCGTTAACCGCCGCGTCGCGGATGATGCCGTTGTAGAGATAGTTGCCGGCGCCGTTCAGGGTCAGCGTGCCGTTGGTGTTCGAGGCGAGGTTATATCCGCCGTTCTCGATCACGGCGCTGGGCGCCGTGCTTGCCGTGCCGGCATTGATCCCCCCCAGGGTCTGGTTGGTGCCGAGCAGATCGAAACGCGTCCAATTCGTACCCGTATTGACGAAATCCATCTCCACGCCCGCGCCGAACTGGTTGTTGCCGCCCATGCGCAGGTTGGGCTCGCTGGCGGTATTGTTGCCCATCTGTACCGTGGCGCCGGCGGCGATCGCTACCGCGCCGCCGGTCTTGGCCAACGTCAGGCTGGCAAGGTGGGCTTGACCGTCGACCACGGTTTTACCGGTGTAGGTATTGGACTGGTTGCCGGAAAAGGTGATGTTGACCGAGGATCCCGAGGTCATTGCATTGTAGCGGCTCATCTTGAAGCCGCCTGGGCCGGAAATCACGCCGCTGAATGTAGCGTTTCCGCCGAGATAATTGCTGAATGTAGCGTGTAGTCCAGTGGTGTCTCCCAGGATCATGGTCGAAGTATCATTAAGGACAATATTGCCGGTGAAGGTGTTATTGCCATCAGCGCGAATAGCGCCGAGATTGACACCTGAATCCCACCACCCCGCGTCTTGCGCGATAGTGATGTTATTGGCGGCTGTGATGCCCCCACCGTCTATAAATAATTGACCAAGTTGCTGAATGTTAATACTGCTTGAACCCAAGGCTGAAGCGTTTTGAACATGGACCCTGGCGCCGTTGATCTGCAAATCACCTGTGAAACCGGTATTACTACCAGTCAAGTCGTATTGACTGTAAATCTGCGTGGCGTTGCTGTTTTGGCCCTGAAACCTCAGGATACCGGCACCGCTGATGGGATTCGCAATCGTTTGCAAGATTACGGCGTTGGCATTGTTCCAGACCATGGTGCCGCCGCTGGCCACGTTCACGGCGGAAGCGGCCGCAATCACCCCGGTAGTGCCGCCAGTGCCGATCTGCAGCGTGCCGCCGTTGACCGTGGTCGTGCCGGTGTAATAGAGCCTGGAGTTGTTGGTGGCGCTGTTGTTGATGCTGTCGCTGGTGAGGATTTGCGTACCGGTACCGGCCTTCACCAGATTGAGCAAGCCCGTGCCGCCACCGTTATCCGCACTGCGGATGAAGCCGTTGTAGAGATAGCTGCCGGTGCCGTTCAGGGTCAGTGTGCCGGTGGTGTTCGAGGCGAGGTTATATCCGCCGTTCTGGATCACGCCGCCCGACGCCGTGCTAGCCGTACCGGAATTAATCCCAGCCAGGGTCTGGTTGGTACCGAGCAGGTCGAAACGCGTCCAATTCGAATCCGCATTGACGAAGTTCATGACCACGCCCGCGCC
>JBDSKP010000470.1:0-2929 GCA_039916925.1 Duganella sp. | reverse complement strand
AATTAAACGATTTGCGCGGCTTGCACCACGCGCGTCACGGTCCATGCCTTCGTTTTGGAGATCGGACGACCTTCCACGATTTCCACCGTGTCACCGGCTTTCACCTGGTTGGTCTCGTCGTGCGCGTGATACTTGTTCGAGCGCACGATGATCTTGCCGTACAAAGGATGCTTGACGTGACGTTCGATCAGAACGGTAACGGTTTTGTCCATTTTGTCGGACACCACTTTACCGATCAGCGTGCGCTTGAGCGGCTTGTTCACTGTTTCGGTCATTTGGCTTCCTTGGTGTTCATTACCGTTTTTACACGTGCGATGTCGCGACGTACCTTCTTGAGCTGCGAAGTATTGCTCAGCTGCTGCGTCGCGATTTGCATGCGCAGGCCGAACTGGGCCTTCAACAGGTCATTCAGCTCTTTTTGCAGAGCTACCTGGTCTTTGCCGCGGAGTTCAGATGCTTTCATATTTCACTCCTGTTATTGGCCAACTTGGCGGACCACGAAGGTCGTCGCCAGCGGCAGTTTGGACGCGGCCAGGCGGAATGCTTCGCGTGCCAGTGTTTCGTCAACGCCATCCATTTCGTACAGGACTTTGCCCGGACGGATTTCAGCGACGTAGTACTCTGGATTACCCTTACCGTTACCCATACGAACTTCGGCTGGCTTGTTCGAGATCGGTTTGTCCGGGAAGATGCGGATCCAGATACGGCCACCACGTTTGATGTGGCGGGTCATGGCGCGACGTGCGGCTTCGATCTGGCGTGCCGTGATACGACCACGTGCGACCGCTTTCAGACCGAACTCGCCGAACGACACCGAAGTGCCGGTGCCATGCGAAATGCCGGTGTTACGGCCTTTCTGCTCTTTACGATACTTCCTGCGTGCTGGTTGCAGCATGATTATTCTCCTGCTTTCTCAGCTGGCGCAGCAGCAGCGGCGGCCGGTTTAGCGGCGCTACGCACACGTGCAGCACCTGGTGCTGTGGTTGGTTTAGCACCGACGCCGGCGCCGGCTGGGCGCGGACGGCCAGCTGGTTTGCCGTCGTCACGACGCGGGCCACGTGGCTTCTTCTCGTCCGGCGGGGTATCGATGACTGGTGCGTCGCCGTTCGGCGCGCGGTCACCCTTGTATACCCACACCTTGACACCGATGATGCCGTAGGTGGTCGAAGCTTCGCTGGTGCCGTAGTCGATGTCGGCGCGCAGGGTGTGCAGTGGCACACGACCTTCGCGGTACCACTCTTTACGAGCGATTTCGATACCGTTCAAGCGGCCCGACGACATGATCTTGATGCCCAGGGCACCCAGACGCATGGCGTTTTGCATGGCGCGCTTCATCGCGCGGCGGAACATGATGCGCTTTTCCAGCTGCTGGGCGATCGAATCGGCGATCAGCTGCGAGTCGATTTCCGGCTTGCGGATTTCTTCGATGTTCACGTGGACGGGAACGCCCATGATCTTGGTCAGCGCCGACTTCAGTACTTCGATGTCCTCGCCTTTTTTACCAATGACCACGCCCGGACGCGAGCTGTAGATCGTGAAGCGCGCGTTCTTGGCGGGACGCTCGATGACGATGCGGCCGACCGAAGCGTTCTTCAGCTTGGTCTTCAGGTAGGCGCGCGCCTTCAAGTCTTCGTTCAGCATCGAAGCGAAGTTGCTGTTGCCAGCGTACCAACGCGAGGCCCAGTTACGGGTAACCGACAGGCGGAAGCCGGTTGGGTGGATTTTTTGACCCATGCTATAGCTCCTTAGTTGCCGACGGTCACGTAAATGTGACACGATTGCTTCGAGATGCGATCACCCCGGCCCTTAGCGCGTGCGGTGAAGCGCTTGAGGATCGGACCCTTTTCGACATAGATGACCTTGACGAACAGCTCGTCGATGTCGGCGCCATCGTTGTGCTCGGCGTTGGCGATCGCCGACTCGAGCACTTTCTTGATGATGGTCGCGCCCTTTTTCGGGCTGAATTGCAGAATGTTGAGCGCAGCGTCAACTTTCTTGCCGCGGATCTGGTCGGCCACGAGGCGACCTTTCTGATCCGACAAGCGCACACCCTTGAGGATTGCTTTGGTTTCCATTATTTCTTCGCCTTCTTGTCAGCGGCATGGCCCTTGAACGTGCGGGTCAGCGCGAATTCACCGAGCTTGTGACCAACCATGTTCTCGGAGACGTACACAGGCACGTGCAGCTTGCCATTGTGGACGGCGATCGTCAGGCCGATGAAGTCAGGCATGATGGTCGAACGACGGGACCAGGTTTTGATTGGCTTTTTGTCTTTGGCAGCTTGCGCGGCTTCGACTTTTTTCACCAGGTGGGCGTCACAGAACGGCCCTTTTTTCAATGAACGAGTCATGTGCTATCCCTTATTTCTTGCCGCGGCGCGAGACGATCATCGAAGAAGTACGCTTGTTACGGCGCGTCTTCTTACCCTTCGTCTGTTGGCCCCAAGGCGACACTGGATGACGACCAGCAGCTGTTTTACCTTCACCACCACCGTGCGGGTGATCGACCGGGTTCATGACCACACCGCGAACGGTAGGACGAACACCGCGCCAGCGCATCGCACCGGCCTTACCGATTTTACGCAGGCTGTGTTCGGCGTTACCGACTTCACCAACGGTTGCACGGCACTCGATGTGCACGCGGCGTACTTCACCCGAGCGCAGGCGCACTTGAGCGTAGGTACCTTCGCGGGCCATCAGCACAACACCAGCGCCGGCGGTACGTGCCATCTGGGCACCTTTACCTGGCAGCATTTCGACGCAATGCATGATCGTGCCGACTGGGATGTTGCGGATTGGCAGGCAGTTGCCCGACTTGATAGGCGCTTCCGAACCATTCATCACGCTATCGCCAACGGCCATGCCCTTGGTGGCGATGATGTACTGGCGCTCACCGTCTGCGTAGCACAGCAGGGCGATGTTCGCGGTGC
>JBDSKP010000469.1:0-3581 GCA_039916925.1 Duganella sp. | reverse complement strand
ATGTGAACAGCAGGCCGCCGAAGATCAGGCGGCGGTTTTCCAGCAGGTCGCCCAGCGGGACGATGAACAGCAGGCCGATGGTGTAGCCGATCTGCGTCAGCGTGACGATCAGGCCCGCCGCCCCGGCCGACAGGCCGGTGGCCGCGCTGATCGGGCCGACCAGCGTTTGCGCGTAATACAGGTTGGCGACGATCAGGCCTGTCGCCGCGGCCAGCAGCAGCACCATGCCGGGGCTGATGTCGTTTTCTTCGGTTTTGCTCATGATGGCTCCATGGGTGGTATGTCGATGGGCAAAGTGTAGGCAAAACGGAGGCAAAGATAATTAGGGCATAATGCGCTCATACTTTTCACTTTATATGAACAATCATGGATCGCTTGAAAGCCATGCACGTGTTTGTGCGGATCGTCGAGGCCAACAGCTACACCAAGGCGGCCGAGACGCTCGATCTGCCGCGCGCCGCGCTGACGGCGACGATCAACAAGCTGGAGGCCTTCCTCGGCACCCGGCTGCTGCAGCGGACCACGCGCCGCCTGTCGCTCACGTCCGACGGCGCCGACTACTTCAAGAAATGCCTCGACATTCTGCAGGCGGTGGAGGACGCCGAGGGCACCTTCCGCGGCCAGGGCGCGGCCAAGCCCAAAGGCCGGTTGCGGGTGGAGCTGCCCGGCGCCGTCGGCCGCAATCTGGTGATGCCGCATATCGGCGCCTTTTGCCGCGACTATCCGGACATCGACCTGGTCGTCTCGCTGAGCGAGCAGGTGAAGGATCTGACGCGGGAAGGCCTGGACTGCTCGCTGCGCGTGGGCGATTTGCAGGATTCGTCGATGATCGGCCGCCGCATCGGCAACATGGGCTTCTTGACGTGCGCCGCGCCGGCCTACCTGGCCGCGCACGGGGTGCCACGGACGCTCGACGACCTGCACGCGCACCGCGGCGTGACGCATTTCTCCGGCCGCACCGGCCGCCCGTTCGACTGGGACTTCGTCGCCGACGGCCGCGTGGTGACGATGGCGGTGCGCGGCGCCATCGCGGTCAATGATCCGGACGCCTACATCCTCTGCGCGCTGCAGGGCATGGGCCTGATCCAGGCGGCGCGCTACCAGGTGCGCCATCACCTGGCCAGCGGCGCGCTGGTCGAGGTGCTGGGCGACACGCCGCCCACGCCGATGCCGATCTCGCTGCTGTATCCGCAGGGGCGCATGGCGTCGCCGCGGCTGGGCGTGTTCGCCGCCTGGCTGGCCGGCCTGTTCCGCGACGATGCCGACTTGCAGGCCTGAGTTGTGAAATTGGGTTGTTTTACTGGCATCTATGGGGCCGGAAACGTCTATAATGTTCCCATGAAAAAACATTCCATACTTTTGGCGGCCGCCGCGACGTCGCTGGCGCTGCTGTCCGCGTGCGGCGGAGGAGGCGGCGACACCCCTGCCGCCACCACCCCGCCGCCGGTCGTCGTCACACCGCCGCCACCGGTCGTCGTGACGCCGACCCCGCCCGTCACCGATCCCGTCCCGCCGACGCCGCCGACCGGCCCGCCGGTGATCGATCCCAATAATCCACCCGACTGGCTCGCGCTGGCCAACCACTGCGAGCATCCGCGCCCGGGCCGCTCCGACGCGCAAGGCACGCTGATGGACGAGTTGAAGTGGCTGCGCTCATTCTACGGCGAGACCTATCTGTGGTACCGCGAGCTGCCCACCCTGCGCCTGGAAGACTACGCGCGCGCGGTCGACTTCTTCGACGACTACAAGACATGGGCGACCACCGTCTCCGGCCGCGCCAAGGACCGCTTCCACTTCACCTATCCGACCGAGGCGTGGGAAGGCTTGTCGAGTTCCGGCACGGAGGTCGGCTACGGCGTGACGTGGTCGCGCAACGCCGATCCGGCGGCGCCGCGCGTCTGGGCGGTGGCGATGGTGGCCCCGTCCTCGCCCGCCGCGCTGGCGGGCATGCGGCGTGGCGACGGCCTCTCGTCCGTCGACGGCGTCGCGCTCACCGACAACACCTCCGACGGCATCGCCCGGCTCAACGCCGGCCTGTTCCCGGCCGCCGCCGGCGAGACGCACCGTCTGGTGCTGACGCGCGCCGGCGTGCCGCTGACGGTCAACCTGGCGGCCGCGCAGGTGGACAACCCGCCGGTGCAAAACGTCAAGACCATCGACACGCCCACCGGCAAGGTCGGCTACCTGCAGTTCGATGACCACAACCAGCTCTCCGAGAGCGAGCTGGCGAAGGCGATCGGCACGTTCAAGGCGGCCAACATCGTCGATCTGGTGCTCGACATGCGCTACAACGGCGGCGGCTACCTGGCCGTGGCCAACGAGCTGGCCTACATGATCGCGGGACCGGCCGCCACCAGCGGCAAGATCTTCGAACAGCTGCAATTCAACGACAAGACCACGCCGCAGCCGCCGGACATGTTCCGCACCAAGGCGTACGGCTTCAAGTCGTCGCAGCTGGCCGGCGGCGCCGCGCTGCCGTATCTGGGACTCAAGCGCGTCACCATCCTGACCACGGCGGGCACCTGTTCGGCCAGCGAATCGGTGATCAACGGCTTGCGCGGCATCGACGTCGAGGTCAACCTGATCGGCGGCGACACGTGCGGCAAGCCATACGGCTTCTACCCGGCGAACAACTGCGGCACCACCTATTTCTCGATCCAGTTGCAGGGCGCGAACCACAAGGGCTTCGGCGATTACGCCGACGGCTTCCAGCCGACGTGCCGGGTCGGCGACGACCTCGATCACGCGCTGGGCGACCCCGCCGAACGCCTGCTGTCGACGGCGCTCGGCTACCGCGAGGGCGGCGTCTGTCCGGCGCAGCCGATGGCCATCCGGGCGCGCGCCGCGTCGGGCGCCTCCTCCGGTCCGATGACGCTGGTCCGTCCCGAGGTCAGGGAAATAGCGATCCGCAATCGCTAGCGCGCAAAGCCGACTATAATTTCCAGCGTATCCGGTGCCGGCGCAGGCACCGGTCGATCAACCCAACGCTGGAAGCTTGTCCATGATTCGTTCCGCCATACTGCTTGCCTTCGCCGCAACCACCTCCGCCACCACGCTGGCCGCCGCACCGACATCCCCTCTGATCACCATCGCCGAGCGATCCGGATTCCAGAACACCGGCCGGTACGACGAGGTGGTCGAGCTGTGCGCGCGCTTCCAGAAGGCCTATCCGAAGCAGGTGCGGTGCTTCGAATTCGGCCGCACGCCGGAGGGGCGTCCGATGCTGGCGCTGGCCGTCTCGCGTACCGGCGCGCTGAGCGCCGAGCAGGCGAGGAAGCGCGGCCTGCCGGTGCTGCTGGTGCAGGGCGGCATCCACGCCGGTGAAATCGACGGCAAGGACGCCGGCTTCCTGGCGCTGCGCGAGGCGCTCGAGAACCAGGCCGCCCCGGGCGCCCTGGACAAGCAGGTGCTGTTGTTCGTCCCCGTGTTCAACGTCGACGGCCACGAGCGCTTCGGCCGCTGGAATCGCCCCAACCAGCGTGGCCCCGCGGCGATGGGCTGGCGCGTCACCGCGCAAAACTTCAATCTCAATCGCGACTACGCGAAGGCCGACACGCCGGAGATGCAGGCGATGCTGCGTC
>JBDSKP010000468.1:0-4094 GCA_039916925.1 Duganella sp. | reverse complement strand
GAACTGTCCCACCTGCGCCGTCAGATCGGCGTGGTCCTGCAGGAGAACTTCCTGTTCCGCGGCACCGTGCGCGAAAACCTGTCCGTCACCAAGCCCGACGCCACGTTCGAGGAGCTGGTCGAGGCGGCGGTGGCGGCCGGCGCCGACGAATTCATCGAACGCCTGCCGATGGGTTACGACACCGTGTTGGAAGAGAACGCGTCAAATCTGTCGGGCGGCCAAAAGCAGCGCCTGTCGATCGCGCGCACGCTGGTGGCGCGGCCGCGCATCCTGATCCTCGACGAGGCGGCCAGCGCGCTGGACCCGGAGAGCGAGGCCATTTTCATCAGCAACCTGTCGCGCATCGCCGTCGGCCGCACGGTGGTGATGATTTCGCACCGCCTGTCGACCCTCGTCAACGCCGACAAAATCATGGTCATGCAACAGGGTAGCCTGATGGATGCGGGCCGTCACGAAGAACTGCTTACACGTAGCGAAACTTACCAGCACCTATGGAACCAGCAAACAAGTCACCTTTAAGCTTCAAGCGCCGCGGCAAGGACGAGACCGAGATCGAGTTCCTGCCGGATGCGGACGCCATCGAACGCGGTCCGCTGCCCAGGTTCGTGCGCATCACCTTGCACGTGATGCTGCTGGCGTTCGTCTCGTTCATCCTCTGGGCCTGCCTCTCGCCGGTCGAGAAGATCGTCGTCGCCCACGGCCGCCTGGTCAATCCGCTGCCCAACATCGTGGTGCAGCCGCTGGAGACGTCGATCATCCAGAGCATCGACGTGCGCGTCGGCCAGATCGTCAAGAAGGGCCAGGTGCTGGCCACGCTGGACCCGACCTTCACCGCCGCCGACGAATCGCAGCTGCGCGTGCGCCTGCAAAGCCTCGACACCCAGGCCGCCGGCCTGCGCGCCGAACTGGCGGGCAAGCCAGGCGCCGGCGTGACCAGCGGCTCGAGCGCCGACGCCCAGCTGCAATCACAGCTGTCGGCCGAGCGCAAGGCCAACTTCGAGGCGCAAAAGACCAAGATGGACCAGAACATCGCGCGCCTGCGCGCCGGCCTGGAAACCAATAAGCACGACCAGGTGATCCTGGCGCAGCGCGTCAAGGCGCTGCGCGAGGTCGAGGCGATGCAGGAGCAGCTGATGGCCGAGCAGTTCGGCGCCAAGATGCACCTGCTGGAGGCGCGCGACCGCCGCCTCGGCGTCGAGCGCGACATGGACATGCAGCGCAACAAGGCGATCGAGCTGGCCAGCGAGCTGGCGTCGGCCGAGGCGGAGCGTTCGGCGTTCGACAAGAGCTGGCGGCAGAAGGCGATGGAGGATTTGCTGAGCGCCTCGCGCGACCGCGACGGCATCAACGAGCAGCTGGCCAAGGCCGACAAGCGCCTGAAGATGATCCAGATGGTGGCGCCGGCCGACGGCGTGGTGCTGGAGATCGGCAAGCTATCGGTGGGTTCGATCGTGCGCGAGGCCGAAGCCTTGTTCACGCTGGTGCCGCTGGGCGCGGAGCTGGAGGCCGAAGTGCAGATCGACTCGCTCGACATCGGCTACATCAAGCCTGGCGCCAAAACCCATTTGAAGGTCGACGCGTTCTCGTTCATGCAGCACGGTATGCTGGAGGGGAAGGTGCGCACCATCAGCCAGGATTCGTTCAAGCGCGACGCGGCCGACAAGAACGGCGGCGGCATGGATGCTTATTATCTGAGCCGCATCCAGTACACGGGCGGGTTGAAGAAGATGACCGACGGCGCGCGGCTGCTGCCCGGCATGACGGTGTCGGCCGAGATCGTGGTCGGCCACCGGACGGTGATGTCGTATCTGCTGTATCCATTGACCCGCGCGTTGGACGAATCGATCCGCGAGCCGTGATGATGGCCACCATCCGAAATACCTTCTAAAACACGTTGGGCGGATTAGCGAAGCGTAATCCGCCATGCATGCGCCGCCAACGGCTCATACATGGCGGATTACGGCGTTCCGCCTAATCCGCCCTACGTGTTTGTGTGGTCTGGAATTTGCCCGCCTGCGCCTCAGCCGCCCATCAAGCCGGCGATGATGGCGTCGACATTGTCGGCTGTCAGCGGCTGGTACAGCATCTCCCGACACCGCACGATGGCCTCGTCGGTGACCTTCGAATAATCCAGATTCACCATCTTCTCCACCACCGCCGGCTCATAGCGCTGCTTGATCACCCGCGCCGGATTGCCGCCGACGATGGTGTACGGCGCCACATCCTTGGTCACCACGCTGCCGGCCGCGATCACCGCGCCCTGGCCGATGGTGATGCCCGACATGACCAGCACCTGCATGCCGATCCACACGTCGTCGCCAACCACGATCGCGCCCTTGGTGGTCGATTCGAGCGTCTCGCCGAAATACTTGACCCGGAACGGGAAGGTCGACACGCCCTCGTACGGATGGTTACCCCCCAACATGAACGTCACCTCGTCGGCCAGCGAGACGAAGCTGCCGATGGTCAGGCGCTCGTCCGGATGGCCATAGGCGATAACCCGCAGCGGACCGTAGCTGCGGCGTCCCACCGTCACCCGGTTGAAGTCGAACGGCCCGGCCGACAATGTCAGGTCGGTGTGGTTGTGCCCATTGAGCGCGCGCCAGTACGCGCGCTTTTGCTCCTCGTAGGACGGCTGCGGCGCGGGCGGCGCCACCGGCACCGGCACCGGGGCCCGCGCCACGCGCGACGGCACGTCGGTGTCGAGGTGCCGGATCGCCTCGTAGAAGTAATCGTCGTCGACGTAATCCTGCATGTGCTCGAAGAACCCGGTCTTCTGGTAATCGTTCTCCGGATCGAAGTAGTAGGGGATGATGTGCTGGACGAGCAGCTTCTTCTTTTCGAGCTCGTAGGTGTCGCGGTCCAACTGGCCGCCGACGAGGTAGGGCTTGAGCAGGGTCAGGTAGTTCTTGCCGAACACCTCGGCGATGTTGTAGCCGCCCTTCTTGTAGCCGCCCTTGCGGCCCGTGGGCACGCCGCTGAAATACGGCTGGAACAGCACGATGGCGCGCTTGCCCACGCTGAGCAAACGCAGCAGCACGTCGGTCTGCACCAGCCGCAGATGCTGGTTGCGGGCGAAGTCGGGCAGGGCGTTGAACTCGGCGCGCCACATGCCGAAGCCGCCGATCCAGGTCGAGATGAACGACACCCGGCGCACGAAGTCGCTCATGTTGGTGATCACCTCGATCGGATTGCCCTGCGCGTGATTCCCATTGGTGAAGAACACGATCGGCATCTCGTCGGCCGTGGCGCGGTACACCTTGAGCATTTCGGCCAGGCTGCCCGGGTTGATCAACAGGTTGTCGTTGTGTAGCTTCAGGTACAGCCCGCGCCCCTGTTCCATGACGAACTTGAAGTTCATGTCCGGCGAGATGGTCTCGGCGTGGCGGTGATACTGGATCTTGCCCGGATGGGCGGCCACGAAGCGCGCCGCCACCTGTCCGGTGTCGTCCTCCGAGCCGTTGTCGGAGATGACGATCTCGATTTCGTCGCCGTCGGCGAACGCGGGCTGACTGACGATGCTCTCCAGCGTTTGCAGCAAAAACGGCGCGCGGTTGTAGGTGGGGATGCAGATCGACAGGATGATCTGGTTCGATTCCATAGGCGTGATTTTCGCTCCGTGTTGGCGCTGTTCGGGAAGGCCGCCGGCTTAGCCGCGACGGTAGCGGCGCAGCTGCTCGGCGTGCGCCTCCGGGTGCAGGAAGAAGTAGTTGGTGGGGATGGTGTTTTCGTCCATCTCGCCGAATTCCACCAGGCGCCCGTCCTCGGCCGTGAAGACCTGGTAGCCGACGCCGCGGAACAGCGCGAAGATCTCGTTCGGGTTGTAGCCGAACTTGGCCGACCACTTGCGCAGGATTTCCGACAGCACGATCGGCCGGTCGCGGGCGATGGTCTCGATGCCGCCCTTGAATACCAGCAGCTCGGCGCCCTCGACGTCGCACTTGATGAAGTCGACCCGCACCCCGGTTTCGGCGGTGTAGGCGTCCAGGGTGCGCACCTCGCATTGCGCGGTGCGCACGTCGTCGCGGCCGGTCAGGTTGACGGCCGAGGCGTTGCCCGAGCCCTCGGGCGGGTAGTAGAAGGTGAACTCGCCG
>JBDSKP010000467.1:0-3749 GCA_039916925.1 Duganella sp. | reverse complement strand
AAAAAATCTTCAATCGAACCGTTTTCCCAAGCCCCGCCATTGGTTCGCCGGTCGTTAGCGAGAGCTTGGACGAATTCCAAAAATGTCGCCTCATCATTTACGGTTTCAAGTTGTTCGTGTAACTGCATGGTTTCGTGTGTCGAAGGTTATGTCGCCAAGGTCCGCTCTTGGCCGGACCCAGCCGGTAGCTGTCAGGATAGCATCTTGCTCATGCGAAAGATTCACGCTTTGTCACTGCCGGGAAAAAGTCGTCCCGAAGCAGCCGTTACTAGAACGGTCAGATGAGCGGAATAACAACAAAAAGACAGTCTCTGGTTGGCATTTTCACAATGAAGTTTTATGATGGGGAACCCCTCCCCCCCCCCGAAAGATGCTCGATGAATAAATTGCTCCTGCGCGTCGCTGCCGGCGCCCTTTGCCTCACTGTTTCCACCGCGTCGATGGCTGATTCTTCCGTTACTGTACCAATTGAAATCAACGGCACGCTGACGGAAATTCCTGGCCCGTCGCTGCGCTGTCCGTCCAACTTCGGCGGCGTGATCATCGGGCGTGGCGAAGGCGCCCTTACCGGCCCGGTGGCATTCATCGCCAATGATTGCATCACCCAAAGCGGCACGTTGTTTACGTTCAGCGCGGGCAAGTTGATTGTCCTCACTGTAGCCGGCGACCAGATCTTCGCCGACTATAGCGGTCAGTTTGTTCCAACGGGCGTAGGGTCGAATTTCGTATTCAGTGGCGCCACGTTCCAAGTGACAGGCGGCACGGGGAAATTTAGCAAGGCCAGCGGCGGCGGTAACATGACCGGCGCTGAAGACATCAGCACGGGCCAAGGCACGATCAAACTGAGCGGTCGCATCACCTATAAGGACTAGAGCTGATCCAATATGCATGTCTGGCTCGTGCTCAGCGGACGACGGATTGAACTTGGAAATACCATCCCCGCCAGCCCTAGCACAACTAACGCGCCCTGGAAGTGCCGGGTGCCATGAAACTACTACGCTCCAAGGTATCTCGACAGGTGCGTTTTCCGCGCCAAACTGGACACCTGGTCCACCGCAAACTGGACACGCATTCCACGGCAAACTGGACACCCAATCCAGCGCAAACTGGACACTGATTCCGCTCCAAACTGGACAGTTTGAAGCGGTCTGAGGAGGCCAACGGCAAGGGGGTAACTGTGGCAATCTGCCGGATTTTTATCCGGAGGGTTGCTTGACCAATAAAAGGTTATCCATGCGCAAAATCCACGAAGTCCTGCGGCTGCATTTCGAGCACGGCCGCTCCAAGCGGGAAATCGCCCGCATCATCAACGTGTCGCCCTCCACCGTTTCCGACTACGTTGCCCGCGCCAAGCTGGCAGGACTGGGTTCGCCCTTGCCACCAGATTGCGACGACGCTGCCCTGGAACGGCTGCTGTTCCCGCCCAGCGAGCCGTCGTCCGTGCAACGGCCGGCGCCAGCTTGGCCGACGGTGCACAACGAGCTGCGCCGCAAAGGCGTAACGCTGGAATTGCTCTGGCAGGAATACAAGGCCGAGCAACCGGACGGCTACCAGTACAGCGCATTCTGTGAACATTACCGGCGCTGGCGCCAGCAGTTGACGACGTCGATGCGGCAAACCCACACGCCGGGCGAGCGCCTGTTCATCGACTACGCCGGCCAGACCGTCGGCGTGACCGACGGCAGCACCGGCGAAATCCGCGACGCCCAAGTGTTCGTCGCCGTGCTGGGGGCCTCGAACTACACCTACATCGAAGCCACCTGGAGCCAGCAGCTGCCGGACTGGATAGGCAGCCACGTAAGGGCGTTGGCGTTCTTCGGCGGCTGCACCGAGCTGTGGGTGCCCGACAACTTGCGCAGCGGCATCTCGAAGGCGTCGCGCTACGAGCCGGACGTCAACCCCACCTACCACGACCTGGCCGAGCACTACGGCGTGGCGGTGCTGCCAGCGCGCGCCCGCCGGCCCAAGGACAAGGCCAAGGTAGAAAACGGTGTGCTGGTGGTCACGCGCTGGGTGCTGGCGCGGTTGCGTCACCAGCGCTTCTTCAGCCTCAACGAACTGAACCGGTCACTGCGTACGCTGCTGACCGACCTAAACCAGCGGCCCTTCAAGAAGCTGCCAGGCAGCCGCGCCAGCGCCTTTGCCGAAATGGACCAGCCGGCGCTGCGGCCGCTGCCGGAGCAGCACTACGAATACGCCGAATGGAAAGTGGCGCGGGTCGGCGTCGACTACCACGTCGAAGTCGACGGCCATTACTACTCGGTGCCATGCCAACACGCCCGGGCGCAGGTGGACGTGCGCATGACGCGCAGCACGGTCGAGGTGTTCCAGCGCGGCCAGCGTATCGCCAGCCATGCCCATTGCGCCTTCAAGGGCCGCCACACGACGGTGGCCGCACACATGCCGCCGGCGCATCGCGAGGTGGCCGGCTGGAACGCGCAGACGCTGACGGCGCGGGCCGAAGCGGTGGGGCCACGCTGCGCGGTGCTGGTGGAACGGCTGCTGCGCCAGCGACAGCATCCTCAGCAGGCATACCGTAGCTGCCTGGGCGTGCTGTCGCTGGGGCAGAAGTACGGCATCGGCCGGCTGGAGGCAGCCTGCGCCCGCGCACTCAAGCACAGTGCCGTCAGCTGGAAAAGCGTGCAGGCCATCCTGAAGAACGGTCTGGACCTGCAACAGCAGGACCCGCAGCGCACGCTTGAGCTGCCCGAGCACGAGAATCTGCGCGGTGCCGCCTACTACCAATCGAGCCAGATTCATTAAAACGACATAAACGATTTATATCATTTAAATCTAACTCGCGCGCACCACCAGCCGGTGGTGTGCGCCCATAAAAGGATGACCGATGTTGAACCACCCGACCTACGACAAACTGACGCGCCTGAAGCTGTTCGGCATGGCACGCGCCTTCGCCGAACAAAGCGCGCTGGACCTGGACCATCTCGGATTCGATGAACGGCTTGGCCTGCTAGTCGAACACGAAGTCACCGAGCGCGATGGCAAGGCGCTGGCGTTGCGCCTGCAGCGGGCCAAGCTCAAGCCCAACACCGCCGCCGAGGACACCGACTACCGCCACGCACGCGGGCTCGACAAGGCACTGTACCAACGGCTGCTGGCCGGTCTGTGGCTGTCGGAAAAACAGAACGTGCTGCTGACCGGTCCAACCGGCGTTGGCAAGACCTGGCTGGCCTGCGCGCTGGCGCACCAGGCTTGCCGCATGGGCCGCAGCGCTTATTACGTTCGTCTGCCGCGCCTGCTCGACGAGCTTAGCATCGGGCGCGCCGACGGCCGCTACGTGAAACTGCTCAAACAGTTGGCCAAGATTGACGTGCTCGTTATCGACGATTGGGGGCTGGCGGTGCTCGACGACGCGCACCGGCGCGACCTGCTGGAGGTGCTCGACGACCGCCATGGCAGCCGCTCGACCATCGTCACCAGCCAGCTTCCGATTGAGCATTGGCATGCCGCCATCGGCGACGCCACCCTGGCAGACGCCATCCTTGACCGCCTGGTCCACAACGCCCACCAGCTCAATTTGAAAGGCGATTCGCTGCGAAAAAAGCGGGCTAATTTGACAAGTTCGCCCCGTCCGGAGTAAAACCACACCTCAACCCCGCGCCGTTGCGCCCACGGTGTCCAGTTTGGCGTGGAACAGGTGTCCAGTTTGGTCTGGAACGGGTGTCCGGTTTGCGCTGGAACGACTGTCCAGTTTGCCGTGGAACACGTGTCCAGTTTGCGTGGAATACGCA
>JBDSKP010000466.1:0-3762 GCA_039916925.1 Duganella sp. | reverse complement strand
CATCTGGAGTCGGCGCTGGGGAACTCGGTAGTTAAAACGCGGTTGGTCGGCCACTTCAATATCAGCAACGCGCTGGGCGTGATGGGCGCGCTGCTGGCCAAGGGCTTCACCCTGCGCGCAGCCATCGAGGCGCTCGAGGCTCTGCTGCCGGCGCCGGGCCGCATGCAGCAGGTCGGCGGACAGGACGCGCCGATGATCGTCATCGACTACGCGCATACGCCGGACGCCCTGGAAAAAACCCTGGCGGCGCTGCGCGCCGTGGCCACCGACCGTGGCGGCCAGCTGTGGTGCGTGTTTGGCTGCGGCGGCGACCGCGATCCGGGCAAGCGTCCGCAGATGGGAAAAATCGCGCAGATGGCCGATCACGTGCTGGTCACCAGCGACAATCCGCGCAGCGAAGACCCGCACTCGATCATCGAGCAGATCGTCGCCGGCATGGACACCAACAATCCGGCGTCGACGGTGCAGACGCTGGACGACCGCGCCGCCGCCATCCTGTCGGCGATCAAACACGCCGCCAAGCCCGATGTCATTCTGCTGGCCGGCAAAGGCCATGAGCCGTACCAGGAAATCAAGGGCAAGAAACTGCCATTTTCAGATGTCGACCACGCGCAGCTGGCGTTGTCGGCGCGTTTAACCATGATGAGGACGAATTGATGCGTGCAGCACTCGCACAGATTCTGCCTTCTCTCCCGGGCGCGCGGCTGGTGAACGCCTCCGCCGACGCGGGTGAGGTTGTATTTTCCGGCGTTTCCACCGACAGCCGCAATGTATTCGCAGGTTCTTTGTTCGTCGCCTTGCGCGGCGAAGTTTTCGACGCCCACGACTTCCTCGCGCAGGTGGCGCAGAAGGGCGTCGCCGCCGTCGTGGTCGAGGAGCTGCCGCAAGGCTGGACCTTGCCGGCGATCGTCGTGCCGGACACCCTGGCCGCGCTGGGGCGGATCGCCAATCACTGGCGCCGGCAGTTTGCCATGCCCGTCATCGGCGTCACCGGCAGCAACGGCAAAACCACGGTCAAGGAAATGATCGCGGCGATCCTGGCCGCCGCCCACGGCGAAGAAGGCCGGCTGGCCACGCGCGGCAATCTGAATAACGAAATCGGCGTGCCGCTGACGTTGTTCCGCATGGAGGCGAAGCAGGAGTCGGCCGTCATCGAGATGGGCATGAACCATCCCGGCGAGATCGGCCGCCTGGTCGCCATCGCCGAGCCGACCATCGCCATGGTCAACAACGCCCAGCGCGAACACCAGGAGTTCATGCACACGGTGGAGGCGGTCGCGCGCGAGAACGGCGCCGTGCTGGCCGGCCTGTCCGCCGACGGCGTGGCCGTGTTCCCGCATGGCGACGAGTTCACGCCGATCTGGGAAGAATTGTCGGCCGGTCGCCGCATGATCCGCTTCGGCCTGACCAAGGACGCGGAGGTGAGTTGCACCTTCCGCGCCGGCGACTTCGGCAGCGAGATGTTCATCACCATCCGCGCAGGCGAAGGCGCGGAGCCGGAGCAATTTTTCGTCAACCTGCAGGCGGCGGGCGAACACAATGTGCGCAACGCGCTGGCCGCCGTGGCGTGTACCTACGCCGCCGGCATCGCGCTGGAAAAGATCAAGCTGGGACTTGACACCTTCGCGCCCGTCAGCGGGCGCCTGCAGAAGAAGGCCGCGGCCAACGGTGCCGTCGTCATCGACGACACCTACAACGCCAATCCCGATTCGGTGCGCGCCGCGATCGACGTGTTGTCCAGGGCCGCCGCGCCACGCGTGCTGGTGCTGGGCGACATGGGCGAAGTGGGCACGCAGGGGCGCGAGTTTCACGAGGAAATCGGCGCTTACGCGCACAGTAAAGGCATCGAACAGGTGCTGGCCATCGGCGAACTGGCATCCCACATGAAGGGGGACGTCATCCGCCATTTTCAACAGTTCGGCGACTTGCTCGCTGCCGTGGAGGCGGCCGTCGCACCGAATGCAACCGTATTAATCAAGGGCTCCCGCTTCATGAAAATGGAACGGGTCGTGCAGCATTTGATTGGATCGCAACAAGCTAACAAGGAAAGTCACTAATCATGCTGCTCTGGCTCGCACAGTTTTTCCAGGACGAGATCGGCCCCCTGCGGGTCTTTAACTTCATTACCTTCCGTGCCGTCTTCGCGACGGCGACGGCGCTGCTGATCGGCCTGTGCGCCGGTCCGGCCGTGATCCGCAAGCTGACCGCGATGAAGTACGGGCAGGCCGTGCGCACCGACGGTCCGCAGACGCACCTGAAAAAACACGGCACCCCGACCATGGGCGGCGTGCTGCTGCTGATCTCCATCGGCGTCGCCACCTTGCTGTGGTGCGACCTGTCGAACCGTTTGATCTGGCCTGTGCTGGTCGTCACGCTGGGCTTCGGCGCCGTCGGCTGGGTCGACGACTACCGCAAGGTGGTGCGCCAGGACCCGGAAGGCATGCGTTCGGCGGAAAAGTACTTCTGGCAGTCGCTGGTCGGCGTGGCCGCGGCGCTGTACCTGGCGTTCTCGGTGTCCGCACCCAACGCCGGCAAGGTGTTCGAGTTGTTCTTCGCGTGGGTGCAGTCGGGCTTTTCGATGGATTTGCCGCCGAAGGCCGACTTGATCGTCCCGTTCTTCAAGACCATCAGCTATCCGCTGGGCGTGTGGGGTTTCATCGCTTTGACATATTGTGTCATCGTCGGGACCAGCAACGCCGTTAACTTCACCGATGGCCTGGACGGCCTGGCGATCATGCCGACGATTATGGTCGGTTCGGCGCTCGGCCTGTTCGCCTACCTGACCGGCAGCGCGACGTATTCGAAGTACCTGTTCATCCCGCATATTCCCGGCGCGGGCGAGCTGATTATCTTCTGCGGCGCATTGGCCGGCGCGGGTTTGGCCTTCCTGTGGTTTAACACGCACCCGGCGCAAGTGTTCATGGGCGACGTCGGCGCGCTGGCACTTGGCGGCGCGCTGGGCACCGTCGCCGTCATCGTGCGCCAGGAAATCGTGTTGTTCATCATGGGCGGTGTTTTCGTCGCCGAGACGGTGTCGGTGATTATGCAGGTGGGCTGGTTCAAGTACACCAAGAAGCGTTTCGGCGTAGGCCGCCGCGTGTTCCTGATGGCGCCTTTGCATCACCACTTTGAACAAAAAGGCTGGAAAGAGACCCAGGTCGTCGTGCGCTTCTGGATTATCACGATGATGCTGGTGCTGGTTGGACTCTCTACTTTGAAACTGCGCTGATGATTTACGAAGGCAAAAACGCACTGGTACTGGGGCTCGGAGAATCGGGCCTGGCGATGGCGCTGTGGCTCGCCCGCAGCGGCGCCCGCGTGCGCGTTGCCGATACCCGTGAGTCGCCGGAGCGTTTGCCTGCGCTGAAGGAAGCCGTCGCCGATGTCGAATTCATCGCCGGTCCCTTCGGCGCCGCGCTGCTCGATGGCGTCGACTTCGTCGCCGTCAGCCCGGGCCTGGCGCCATACCGCGAGTTGGCCGGGATCGGGCCGGCGGCTTCGTCAGCGAATATTCCCGTGTGGGGCGAGATCGAGCTGTTTGCGCAGGCGCTGGAAGCGCTGGAGAATGAACGCGCCTACACGCCGAAGGTCATCGCGATCACCGGCACCAACGGCAAGACCACCGTCACGACCCTGGTCGGGCAGCTGTGCGAGCGCGCGGGCAAGAGCGTGCGCGTGGCCGGCAACATCAGCCCGGCGGCGCTGGACGTGCTGCGCCAGGTGATGGATGAAGACGCACTGCCGGAGGTGTGGGTGCTGGAG
>JBDSKP010000465.1:0-7901 GCA_039916925.1 Duganella sp. | reverse complement strand
CGCCGCAGCCGTAGGTGTGCTCCAGCCCCACCACGTCGTCGACGTTGGGATACTTCGGCAGCAGTTCTTCCTTGATGCGCTTGACCGCGAATTCGACCACGCCCGATACGCATTGCACGGTGGTGGTGATGGCCAGGATGTTGCGCGTACCGACGCTGCCGTCGGGATTGCGGAAGCCCTGGAAGGTATAGCCCTCGAGCGGCTCGGCCGGCGGCTGCAGGTGGGTGGAGATCGGCAGGTTGACCAGCTCGCGCGCGTCCGGCATGCGCACATTCTGCTCGTTGAGCCAACTGCCCGCCGGCAGATCGTCGGCGGCGAAGCCGATGGTGACGTTGTAGCGGATCACCGCCTCGCCCTTGGCGATGTCGCGCAGCGCGACCTTGTGCCCTTGCGGGACCGCTTCCAGCAGCGTCAAACCGTCGGCGAACACGGCGCCGGCGGGCAGGCCGCCATCGTTGACAACGATGGCGACGTTGTCGTTGTCGTGCATGAGGATGTAGCGCGGCGTCGCGGCGCTAGTCGGTGGCATCATTCTGGCTTCCTTTCCGGGAGTCTTTACCCGGCTAACGTTGTTTTTTGGCATATTGAATTGGTCAGGCCACTTTGAATATTGGCCGGCCAGCGTTCTGTCTGTATCCGGGGCGCCACATCCCTACAGCCCTGATTCTACCGTGTTTTTTGACGTTCCTCATCGGTAAAACACGGTTGGAAAGCGGTTACCTGATGAATTTAGTATGACAGCTATGAATAAATTTGGCTAGTCCACGTTGCCCTTTTGGTCAGACCACCTTAGAATGGCCTGACCAGATGGCCATATCAAAAACGCCACGACCATAACACTACGAGACAAAAAGATGCTGAAGAGAACTTTAGCTGCCAATGACGGCACCGCTCCCGAGACGCGTTTGTACCGCCTCGTGGCCGACCGCATCCAGGAGCTCATCCGCAACGAGCACATCTCCCCCGGCGAGCGCCTGCCGTCCGAGCGCGATCTGGCCACCAAGCTCAGCGTCAGCCGCGCCTCGCTGCGCGAAGCGTTGATCGCGCTGGAACTGGGCGGCGTGATCGAAGTGCGCGGCGGCTCCGGCGTCTACGTCAGCGAACGGCCCCCGCCGGCCGATCTGCCGGAAGCCGGCCCCGGTCCGTTCGAGGTGCTGTCCGCGCGCCGCCTGATCGAATCGGAGATCGCCGCCATCGCCGCGCGCGTCGCCACCGACAGCGCCATCGACGCCATCCTCAAGGCGGTCGTCGAGATGGAACAGAACCACTCCAACTATTCAAGCAACGAGCAGGCCGACCGCAACTTCCACATCGCCATCGCGCGCGCCACCGGCAACAGCGCGCTGGTGGGGTCGCTGGACTACCTATGGGACCAGCGCGGCCGCCTGTGGCACAAGCTCAAGGAGCACTTCCAGACCGAGGAACTGCGCCAGGAAACGCTCAAGGACCACCGCCGCATCCTGGAGGCGATCGCCGCCCACGATCCGGCGGCCGCCCGCAAGGCGATGCGCGCGCACCTGGAGCGCGTGACCCGGACCTTCTCGCGCGGTTGACGACATAAAAATTCGCGGCACCCGTAGTGGAAGTAGATGCACGCAGGAGCGGCCTTGACGCCGCCCGCTAAAAAAGTAATCAAGTTATTGACCGTTTGCGACCCCGGACTGTGCCCCGCACAGCGACCCTCGTCTCAACGGCACGGAGTACGCGAGGTGCTCCACTCACGTTCATTGCTGTCGCGGCAAGACGTATAACTTTATTCAAAAAGACGAAGGAGACTAGAATGATCAAGCCCGAGCACCCGGTCCAAAACCGATCCGCACAACCACGGCTGCTGTTGTCGGCCATTACCCTGGCCGTGCTGACGCTCGCCAACCAGACCGCCGCGCAGGCGCAGGAAGCGGAACCGGCGATGCAACGCGTCGAAGTGACCGGTTCGAGCATCAAGCGCCTGGCCACCGAGGCGTCGCTGCCGGTCAGCACCGTCAAGGCCGAGGACCTGGTCAAGCAGGGCATGACCACCCTGGCCGACCTGATGATGGCGCTGCCGCAATCGGCGTCGCTGGCGCCGTCCAACGCCGGCTCGGGCACCAATATCAACCTGCGCGGCCTGGGCGTGAACCGCACGCTGGTGCTGTTGAACGGCCGCCGCCTGGCCAACGAGGCGATCGCCGACGGTTACGCCAACCTGGACGTGATTCCCATGAGCGCGATCGCGCGCGTCGAGATCCTGCGCGACGGCGCCTCGTCGATCTACGGCTCCGACGCCATCGGCGGCGTGGTCAACTTCATCACCCGCACCTCGTACGAGGGCCTGGAGGCGACGCTGCAGCACGTGGAAGTGGCGCGGCGCGGCGGCGGCGAAGAGGAACGCGGCACCCTCACCTGGGGCAAGGGCAACCTGGAACGCGACGGCTGGAGCCTGTGGGGCACGGTCGACGCGCACAAGCGCTCGGCGCTGGCATCGCGCGACCGCGCCGGTCTGAGCTCGCCGGAACTGCTGACCAGCATCGGCCGCTCGCCGACGCTGGCCACCGGCGGCAACGCCACGCCGGCCAACTTCACCACCGCGACCAACCGCACCGCGCGCAATCCGTACGCCGCCGCCGGCTGCGTGGCGCCGTACTCGATCCCCGGCCGCGCCAACACCTGCGTGATGGACTCCACCGAATACGGCAACGCGCTGTATGAAAACCAGCAGGTGACCTTCTACGCCCGCGCCTCGAAAAAACTGGGCGAAGACCACGTGGTCTCGATCGACTACTCGCGCGGCGAGGAGCACATCATCGGCACCCGCAATCCGACCAACGCGCTGGCGGTCAACGGCGTCAATCCGCAACTGCCGTCGACCAGCAAATGGTATCCGGGTAACAGCGGCGGCGTGCCGGCCATGTCCGGCCTGAACGGCGCCACGCTGATCCCCACCTGGGCCGTCGCCGACTACGGCGCCGCCGCCACCAAGGACGTGCAGCTGAACCAGCGGGTCGCCGTGGCGCTCGAAGGCACGCTGGCGGGCTGGGACTACAAGACCGGCCTGGTGATCGGCGTCTCCAACCGCGACAACTACTACGACAACGGCTACTTCACCGGCCAGGGCCTGCTCGACGGCCTGCGCAACGGCCAGCTCAATCCATTCGGCCTGCAGGACGCCGCCGGCCGCGCTTACCTGGAGAGCATCAACGTCGACGGCCAGAAGAACCGCGAATCGAAGAGCACCTACACCGGCATCGACGTCACCGCCAGCCGCTCGCTGATGGACCTGGGCGGCGGCTCGCTGGCACTGGCGGTCGGCGCCGACTTCCACCGCGACACCAACGAGGACACGCGCCTCGACATCGTGCGCCAGGTCACCTACGCCAACGCCAGCCCGTCGCATGGCGAGGGTGGCCGCAACGTCGCCGCGCTGTTCGCCGAACTGGATATGCCGTTCACCAAAAAACTGAACGTCAACGTCGCCGTGCGCGACGATCATTTCAGCGACTTCGGCAACACCATCAATCCGAAAGTGAGCTTCCGCTACGAGCCGACCAAGCAGCTGATGTTCCGCGGCTCGGCCAACACCGGCTTCCGCGCGCCGACCTTGTTCGACCGCTACGGCTACCGCCTGCCCGGCGCCACCGGCCTGACCTCGGCGAAATGGGACGATCCGGTGCTGTGCCCGGGCGGCCGTCCTGGCGTGGCCGGCACCGGCACCGCGCTGCCTGGTTATGTCTCGTCGACCGTGTGTAACACCACGCTGCCGAAGCAAACCGGCAGCAACGCCAGCGTGCAGCCGGAAAAATCGAAAGGCTTCACCTTCGGTACCGTGTTCGAGCCAACCCCTGCCTCGATGGTCTCGATCGACTACTGGAACATCAAGATGACCGACATGCTGGCGAACTTGCCGGAGCAGGTCTACTTCCTCGATCCGGTCAAGTACGCGTCGTACTTCGTGCGTAACGCCGACGGCACCATCAACTACATCCAGAACACGATCATGAACCTGGGTGGGCAGAAGGCGGCCGGTATCGACATCTCGGCATCGTATGCCTTCCCGCGCAGCTCCTTCGGCGACTTCAAGGTGTCGATCGACGGCACCTACCTGACCCAGTTCGACAATCAGCTCGACAACGGCAGCCCGTACGTGTCGAACGTCGGCCGCTTCGGCCTGGCGTCCAACGGCACCACCAGCAGCTTCCCGATCGTCACCTACCGCTGGAAGCACGTCGCAAAGCTGAACTGGGCGCTGGGCAACTGGAACAGCACGCTGACGCAGAACTACAACTCGAAGTACGAAGACCAGAACCTGGTGGCGCAGCCGTACTGGCGCGACATCAACTCGTACAAGAACTGGCAGTGGACGACGACCTACACCGGCTTCAAAAACCTGTCGGTCACCGCCGGCATCACCAACCTGTTCGACGCCAGGCCGCCGGTCACCAACAGCAGCCTGTATAGCGCCGGTTACCTGAGCAGCGCCGCCAGCCCGATCGGCCGCGCCTTCAACATCCGCGCCACCTACAAGTTCTACTAACAGAACGCGGTGATGTCGATAGACGCTTGATCAACGGCGCCGGACCGCAGCGATTGCGGCCGGCGCTTTTTTTAGACCCGCACGGCCGTGCGGGGTCGTACCCCATGCGGGGTACGACCCCTAAGTGGCCAGGCACGCGTATCGCTGAAGGCACGCGGGTTTGCGGGATTTTGCGAAGAATCCTTATTCGGTTGAAGCCTATGAAATTCACGATCAGCTTTTTTGCCGCCGCCGCATTGTCGATGTGCGCCCACGCCGCCGAGACCACGCCCCCGCCGCCGGCCAAGCCGGTGCGCGTCATCCTCGTCGGCGACTCCACGATGGCCAGCAACAGCGGCTATGGCGACGCCTTCTGCGCGCGAGTACAACGTTCGAACACCTGCATCAACCTGGCCCGGGGTGGCCGCAGTTCCGGCAGCTTCCGCGCCGAGGGCCGCTGGGACGAGGTCGAGGGCCTGCTGAAAGGTTCGGCCGCCTACCGCTCCACCTATGTGCTGATCCAGTTCGGCCACAACGACCAGCCGGGAAAACCCGGCCGCTCGACCGACCTCAAAACCGAATTCCCGGTCAACATGGCCCGCTACGCCCAGGAAGTGAAGGCGCTCGGCGGCGTCCCCGTGCTGGTCACGCCGCTGACCCGGCGCAGCTTCAAGGACAAGGTCCTGGAAAACAATCTGCAGCCGTGGGCCGACGTGATCCGCGCCACCGCCGCCGCCCAGCGCGCGCCGCTGCTGGACCTCAACGCCGACAGCTACGCCGCCGTGCAGGCGATGGGCGAGGACGAAGCCGACACGCTGGCGATGGCACCGCGCCCGGAAAAGAGCACCGAGGCGGCACCGGCGGCGGGCAAGGTGGAAGTGGCCGGCGCGGCCAAATCCGCCTTCGACCGCACCCACGTGGGCGCCAAGGGCGCCGCCTATTTCTCGAACATGGTGGTGGAGGAGATGAAGCGCGCCGTGCCGGAAAGCGCGGGCATGTTCAAACGGGAAGGCGAGCAATGAGGCTGGCGCCATCGGCTTTCGCCGCGATGCTGGCGATGGCCGTCGCCGGCCCGGGCGCGGCGCAGGCCCAGGGCAATACCGGTACCAGCCCCCGGCTCAGCGCCGCGCAAGCCAGGCAATACGCGTACGGCGAGGTGCTCAAGTACGTCGGTGACGCCGGCAGGGAAACCGTCGATCCGTGGGACCCACTCGCCGATCCGTTAGCCAGGGGCGCCACGTTCACGCCCGACTACATCGTCGACCAGGCCGCGAAGGCGGACGGCGTCAAGAGCTTCAACACCGTGCAGCAAGCCGTCAACCGCGCGGTGCGCGACAGCGCGGCGCGTCCGGCGAAGCGCCTGTATATGCTGGTCAAACCCGGCACGTACCAGGAATTGGTCTACGTGCCCGCCGCCACCGCGCCGCTGACGATGTACGGCGACGGCAAGGACGCCGCCGCCACCAGGATCACCGCCAGGCTCGATGCGTCGGTGACCGGCGCCGCCTACGCCGCCCGCCACGGCGCGCAGTTCGCCCAGGCCGCGCCGGACGCGCAAGCGATGTACGCCACGATCAAGGACCGCGAGGTGATCGGCACCTTCGGCAGCGCCACCGTCTGGGTACGCAACAACGGCTTCCAGGCGCGTAACATCACGTTCGAAAACGGCTACAACAAGGACACCGGCAACGCCCGCGCCGAGTCGCTCCCGAATATCAACAATGTGCACCATCAGGCGTTGGCGCTGCAGGTCGACGGCGCCGACAAGGCGCAGTTCGAGAACATACGCCTGATCGGATTCCAGGACACGCTGTACCTCAAGTCGCCGCGTATCGGCGCCACCTCGCGCAGCTTCTTCAACAAATCCTACATCGAAGGCGACGTCGATTTCATCTTCGGCGACAGCACCGCCTACTTCCACCAGACGGAAATCAAATCGATCGGCGACCGTGGCCTGTCGTATGTCGCCGCGCCGGACACGCACTTGAAGACCCGCTACGGCTTCGTCTTCGACAACTGCCGCTTCACGCACGACGGCTCCGCCAACGCGCTGCAAGGCACCTTTTATTTGCTGCGCCAGTGGTTCCACAGCGCCCGCTGCACGCCCTACGCCGCGGTGCCGGTCGATGGCTACGCCTGCCTGCTGGGCGACGCCAATGGCTACCAGGCGCCCACCGGCACCATCGCCCGCGTTTCGCTGGAGGCGGTCGGCAAGATGGCCGTGCTCAATTCGCGCATCGGCGCCCATATCAATCGCAATCGGCCATGGTCGGACTGGAACAAGCAGGGCGGCCTGCCCTACCGCCCGGTCCAATACAGCTCCGACGACTACTGGAACAATTTGATCAAGGCCGGCATCGACCCGGTCAAGGATCTCGGCTACACCGCCAAACCAACTCCCGCCGATATCTTCATCGGTGAGTTCAACAATCAGGACGAATAAGGAACACAGCATGCCTATCAATACCCAGCGCCGCAGTCTGATGAAAGCCCTGCCGGCCGCCGGCCTGTCGCTCGGTCTCCCGGCCGGCGCCGCCACCGCGCCCGATCCATGGCTGCAGGCCCAGGCGATCATCGACCACGTCTCCCGGCCGCTGAAGTTCCGCAAACAGGATTTCGACGTCACCGCGTACGGCGCCAGGACGTGCAAGCTGTCGAAGGTCAAGGCCTGGATCTCGTTCGAGGAGCAGGACACGATCGACACGCCGGCCGCCGGCTCGCCCGACTGCTACCCCGCGTTCCGCGACGCCATCAAAGCCTGCAGCGACGCCGGCGGCGGCCGCGTCGTCATCCCGGCCGGCGATTGGTTCTGCGCCGGTCCGATCGTGCTGCTGTCTAACGTGAACGTCCACCTGAGCGCCAACGCCCACATCTACTTCAGCCACAACCCGGCCGACTACGCCAGGTACGGCGACATCGATTGCGGCAAACATGGCAAGCTGTCGATCTCGCGCTGGCAGAGCAACGACTGCCTGAACTACTCGTCGATGATCTACGCCTACAACCAGCACAACATCGCGCTGACCGGCGACGACTGGACCAGCACCCTGGACGGCCAGGGCGGCGTGCCGTTCAACGACGACGGCGACTGCTGGTGGACCTGGAAAGGCAAGCAGAAAACCATCAACTCCATCGGCCAGGGGACCACGCCCAATTTCAAGGCCGGCAAAATGTCGGAGAACACCGAGAACCCGCTCAACGCGGTGTCGCTGGCGACCGTCGCGCCGAACTTGACCGAGGCCGAGCGCCTGCTGATCCAAGGCGAAGGCCAGCGCTGGCGCGCGGACGCGCAGTATCTGCCGGCGTTGTCCGAAGCGGGCGTGCCGCTGTCGAAGCGCGTGTTCGGCATCGGCCACTATCTGCGCGCGCCGATGATCCAGCTGATCGGCTGCACCAACGTGCTGCTGCAGGG
>JBDSKP010000464.1:0-2049 GCA_039916925.1 Duganella sp. | reverse complement strand
GACAAGGTCAACAAGCGCATGATCAACGCCGACGAAAAATTGCGTGCCGTTTTCGGCAAGGCGCAAGTGTCGATGTTCGAGATGGCTGGCCTGATCGGCAAGCACGTCAAGTAATCGGTTTTTGCCGATTTCAAAAAGGCCGGTTTCACCGGCCTTTTTTTATGCACCGCCCCGGCGGCTCGTTATCGCGGTTGCCACTTCATAGCCACTCTCTGGCACGCTTCCTGCGTTACTCTCTCTGTCTTCATTCACCTTTCATTAGCCCCGCAAGCGGCTCTGAAGCGTTCCTGATGCCATAGGGTTACTCGGTAGCCCGCGCGTGGCAGCAGAACCGAAAAATGACGGTAATGTTGCTAAGATTAAAAATTCCCCGCGGCACTGCCCGGGCCAGACTGACCAGAACAAGATTCCATGTTGAAGCCATTGCATTCCAAGACCTGGGCGGCGGAAATTTCCGTGCGCCCCGCCTGTCGCTTTTGCGACGGAAGTTCCCTAGCCAGCGCTAAGCCCTGCTTTAGCATCCCGCGATAATGCTGCGCTTTATTTTTACCCGACTGAGCCTGATCATTCCCACCTTCCTGGGAATGACACTGCTGGCGTTCTTCCTGATCCGGATGGTGCCGGGCGACCCGATTGAAACCATGGCCGGCGAACGCGGCATCGACCCAGTGCGCCACGCCCAGCTGCTCAAGGAATTCGGCCTGGACCAGCCCGTAATGGTGCAGTACGGCATCTATATCGTTCGCGTACTCAAGGGTGATCTGGGCAAGTCCCTCATCACGCAAGAGCCCGTGCTTCGCGAGTTCCTCACGCTGTTCCCCGCCACCATCGAGCTGGCCGTCTGCGCCATTTTGTTCGCGCTGCTGATCGGCATACCGGCCGGCATTCTGGCGGCGGTCAAACGAAACTCCATACTTGACCACGGCGTCATGGGGGTATCGCTGACGGGCTATTCCATGCCGATTTTCTGGTGGGGCCTGCTGCTGATCCTGCTGTTCTCGGTTGAACTCGGCTGGACCCCTGTGTCAGGCCGGCTGTCGGTGCAATATTTCATCGAGCCCACGACAGGCTTTTTGCTGATCGACTCGCTGCTGTCGGACGACAAGGGCGCTTTCTGGTCCGCGGCCTCCCACCTGATCTTGCCGATGATCGTGCTAGGCACCAACCCGCTGGCGGTGATTGCGCGCATGACGCGCTCGGCCATGCTGGAAGTTCTGGGCGAAGACTACATCCGCACCGCGCGCGCCAAGGGGCTTTCCAACCTGCGCGTAGTGGCCCTGCATGCGCTTCGCAACGCGCTGATCCCGGTGGTCACCGTGATCGGTCTGCAGGTCGGCGTGCTGTTCACAGGCGCCATCCTGACCGAAACCATCTTTTCCTGGCCGGGCGTCGGCAAATGGCTGATTGAAGCCATCAGCCGCCGCGACTACCCGGTTCTGCAAGGCGGCATCTTGCTGCTGGGCGCCATCGTCATGGCCGTCAACCTGCTGGTGGACATCACCTACGGCATCATTAACCCACGCATCAGGCACCAGCGATGAGCACGGCCACCTTGAAATCCGCCACTCCGAAACCAGGCACGCCCCCGGCGCCGCCGCACCCGCTGCGCGAGTTCTGGAACTACTTCAGCGCCAACAACGGCGCCGTGATCGGCCTGGTCATCGTCATCAGCGTACTGCTGATTGCGCTGTTTGCGCCCCTGCTGGCGCCGCACGCGCCCAACATCACCAACAACGCCGTGTTCCTCAAACCGCCGGCCTGGCAGGCGGGTGGCTCCTGGACTTACCCCCTGGGCACCGACGCCATCGGCCGCGACATCCTCTCTCGCCTGATGTACGGCGCCCGCCTGTCGCTGGTCATCGGCCTGGCCGTGGTCGCGCTGTCAGTCGTCGTCGGCACGGTGCTGGGCTTGCTGGCAGGCTTCTTCCGCGGCATCTTCGAGATCGCCGTGATGCGCCTGATGGACATCATCCTGACCCTGCCCAGCCTGCTGCTGGCCATCGTGATCGTCGCCATCCTCGGCCCCGGGCTGATGAACGCGATGCTGGC
>JBDSKP010000463.1:0-2386 GCA_039916925.1 Duganella sp. | reverse complement strand
TTACATGCAACTCATGTGTCACTTTTCACGGGGTCCTCGAATGCATATTTGCCACATACTTGGCATGGTGGATCGCATTTTACCCATCAATACTTGCGCCGTGGAAATTATTATCGCTTCCGGCCGCTGGGGCCGGCCGGCTGGTAGAATGGGGGAACTTTCCACCTTTTTCCGAAGATTCTCTTCCTATGTCCGGCAATACATTTGGCAAATTGTTTTCTGTAACTACTTTTGGTGAGTCGCACGGTCCGGCGATTGGCTGCGTGATCGATGGCTGCCCACCTGGGTTGCCGCTGTCGGAAGCGGATATCCAGCCGGAACTGGACCGTCGCAAGCCGGGCACGTCGCGCCACGTCACCCAGCGCAAGGAGCCCGACACGGTCGAGATCCTGTCCGGCGTCTACCAGGGCGTGACGACCGGCACCCCGATCGCGCTACTGATCCGCAACGAGGACCAGCGCAGCAAGGATTACGGCAACATCGTCGACAGTTTCCGTCCCGGCCACGCCGACTACACCTATTGGCATAAGTACGGCGTGCGCGATCCGCGCGGCGGCGGCCGCTCGTCGGCGCGCCTGACGGCGCCGGTGGTGGGCGCGGCGGCGGTGGCCAAGAAGTGGCTCAAACAACAATACGGCACCGAGTTCCTCGGTTGCATGAGCCAGCTGGGCGACATCCCGGTGCCGTTCCAGGACTGGTCGCACGTGCACGACAACCCGTTCTTCGCCGCCAGCGGCGACGCCGACCTGATCGCCCGCATGGAGGCGGCGATGGACGAGCTGCGCAAGGCCGGCGACTCGATCGGCGCGCGCATCGACGTCATCGCGCGCAACGTGCCGGTGGGCCTGGGCCAGCCGATCTACGACAAGCTCGACGCCGACATCGCCTACGCGATGATGGGCATCAACGCCGTCAAGGGCGTGGAGATCGGCGCCGGCTTCAAGTCGGTGGCGCAGAAGGGCACCGGGCACGGCGACTCGCTGACGCCGCAAGGCTTCATCGGCAACAACGCCGGCGGCGTGCTGGGCGGCATTTCGACGGGGCAGGACATCACGGTGTCGATCGCCATCAAACCGACCTCGTCCATTCGCTCGCCGCGCGACTCGATCGACAAGGACGGCAAGCCGGTGGTGGTCGAGACGTTCGGGCGCCACGATCCGTGCGTCGGCATCCGCGCCACGCCGATCGCCGAGGCCATGCTGGCCCTGGTGCTGATCGACCACGCGCTGATGCACCGCGCCCAATGCGGCGACGTCAAGGTGTCCACCCCCGATATCACGCGGTAAGCGGTGCCGGCGCGGTTTCCGGCGCAGGCGCCCGGCTTCGCCTTATTCCTGTTCTGCTACTACGCGCACGCCGGCACCTGGAGCACGTACGCGACGTTGTTTTTTGCCAACAAAGGCATGAGCGTCGCCCAGATCGGCGTGCTCATGTCGATGATCCAGGTGCTGCGCATCGTCGGCCCCAACGTCTGGGGCTACGTCGCCGACCATTACGACCGGCGCGTGCTGGTGCTGCGGCTGGCCGGCTTCGCCGCGCTGGCGGCGTTCTCCGGCTTCTTCCTCGGCGCCACCTTCGCCCACTTCATGCTGGCGATGATCGTCCTCAATCTGTTCACCAGCGGCCAGGCGCCGATCTGCGAGGCGTTGATGCTGTCGGAGATGCGCGGCGACCTGACGTTCTATGGCCGCATCCGGATGTGGGGTTCGATCGGCTTCATCGTCGCCGTGACGTTGGCGTCGTACGCGCTGGAGCACTATGGCATCGCGAGCTTGCCGTGGGTGGCCGCCGCGCTGCTGGTGCTGACCATCGCAGCCGCCTTCCGCTTGCGGGACGTGCCGCGCAGGGAGCACCACGAGGCGCCGCCGCCGTTGATGACGTTGTTGCGCCGGCGCGAGGTGCTGGCGTTCTTCACGTCGACGGCGCTGATGGTGGCGGCGCACACGTCGCTCTACACGTTTTATTCGCTGTATCTGGAGCGGCACGGCTACAGCAAGACGGTGATCGGCGCCATGTGGTCGCTGGGCGTGACGGCCGAGGTGCTGCTGTTTTACTTCCAGTCGTCGCTGTTGAAGCGCTGGGGCGCGATGCGCATGATGTATCTGGCGCTGGGCGTGGCGGTGGCGCGCTTTGTGATGATCGGCGCCGGGTCGGACCTGCTTTGGCTGCTGATCGTGGCGCAGCTGCTGCACGCGGCCACCTTCGCGCTGCATCATTCGTCGTCGGTGATGACCTTGCAGCGCTGGTTTTCCGGACCGCTGCAGGCGCGCGGGCAGGCGCTGTATATGAGCATCTCGTACGGCATCGGCGGCTCGCTGGGCGGGCTGTTCCTCGCGCAGTGGTGGCAGAGGACGGGGCCGGCGTCGGTGTATTACGTGGCGGCGGG
>JBDSKP010000462.1:0-1976 GCA_039916925.1 Duganella sp. | reverse complement strand
GGAGTATGGCGCCTTATGCTGGGGCATCACCGCCAGCGACGGGCCGGGCCCGGCCACCCGCAGGATAGACGGCGTGCAACGCAAATTCTGGGACTATGTCGCGCGCGGCGTGCCGTACGGTCCGGACGACGGCACGTTGGCGCCGTGGGCGGTGGCCGCGTCGCTGCCGTTCGCGCCGGAAATCGTCATGCCCAGCATCATCCACTATCAGGACATGCAGTTGTGCGAGGCCAATCCGTACGGCTTCAAGGCGTCGTTCTCGACCGTGTTTTCACATGGAAGGGTGGCGTGTCGGCATTGGGTGTCACCGTACCACTTCGGCATCAACGAAGGCCCGACGGTGATCATGCTGGAAAACTACATGCACGATTTCCCATGGAACATCATGCGGGGCAATAATTACCTGCAAACCGGCCTGCGCCGCGCCGGATTCGCCGGCGGCTGGCTGGACGGGGAAACGCCGTAATCGGCCATGCGTGCGCCGCCGATACGCATGCATGGTGGATTACGCTGCGCTAATCCCCCCTACGGTACAATCCCGCCTTTCCCCGGTAACTATCCACCCGTATGACAATCCCCGCCTCCATTCTCGATGCGCTGTCGCGCGCCGACGCCTCCTGGCGCCCACTGCTGATCGATGGCTTGAACGCGATGATGGCCGCCACTCCGGGCTATCTGGCCGAACTGGCCAACGATGTCTACCTGCCAACCGAGCGGCGCCTGTTCGCCGCCTTCGCGCTGCCACTCGACCAGGTGCGCTATGTATTAGTGGGCGAAGGCCCGTACCCGCGCGAGGACAGTGCCACCGGCGTGTGCTTCATGGACGGCGCCGTCGGCAGCCTGTGGTCGAACCAGGAGGGCGGCGGCTTGTCCAAGCCCGTCAACAAAGCCACGTCGCTGCGCAACTTCATGAAAATGCTGCTGGTCGCCGACGGTCAACTGAAGCTGGAGGACACCGGCGGCGCCGCGATGGCCGCCATTTCCGCCCTTGCGCGCGGCGGCGCCGGCACCCATATTCAAACCCTGGCCGAGATGCAGCAAAAGTTGACGGAGCAGGGGTTTTTGCTGTTGAACGCGTCGCTGGTGTTCCGCAGCCATGTGCCGCCGGTCAAGGATGCCAAGGCTTGGTTGCCGTTCTTCGAGACGGTGATGGCCGGCTTGGCGGCCAAGGCGCGACAGAAACCCACGATGATCCTGTGGGGAAAAATCGCCGAATTGCTGAAGAAGTTGCCGGTAATGAAAGAGTTTCCGCAGATCACGGCCGAACATCCATACAACCTGAGCTTCATCGGCAATCAGGACATGCACGCGCTGTTCCAGCCGATGCGCTTGCTAAAAGGCAAGTAAAAGGGAAGTGGCCGAGGGCCTCCCGGCAAACTTTCATAAAGTTTGGTATACTTGACTAAATCGATCAACTAATCAGTCTTTATGACGAAACGTTGGGTCGATATTTTAACCTAGCCGAACTGAGGTAGTGATGCGTCTGACCACCAAAGGCCGTTTTGCTGTGACTGCGATGATCGATCTGGCTTTGCGCCAAGGCAAAGGCCCCGTCACGCTCTCGGGCATCAGCCAGCGTCAGGCGATATCGCTGTCGTATCTGGAGCAGCTGTTCGGCAAGCTGCGCCGCCACGAGATTGTCGAATCGATCCGTGGCCCGGGCGGCGGCTATAGTCTGGCGCGCCGGGCCGACAAGGTCACGGTGGCCGACATCATCATCGCCGTCGATGAGCCGCTCGACGCCACGCAATGCGGCGGCAAGGAAAATTGTCACGGCGCCGACGCCACCAGCGGGGTGCGCTGCATGACCCATGAGCTGTGGGCCACGCTGAACGAAAAGATGGTTGATTATCTGGATTCCGTTTCTCTGCAGGATCTGGTCGATCAACAGAAGCAAAAGAATGCTGAACAAAACGTGGTCGTGATGCACCGTAACCACGCCGCGCTGGGTTGAGCGCTTAGCGTGCTTTTGACCT
>JBDSKP010000461.1:0-2886 GCA_039916925.1 Duganella sp. | reverse complement strand
CCAATCAGGCTTGCAACAAGCGCCAACCGGGCAGCGGCTGTTCCGCCATCGGCGGCTTTAGCCGCGGGCATGCCGTCATCGGCGCCAGCGACGCCTGCGTCGCCACCCATCCCAGCGACATGGCGGTCGCCATGCGCGTTCTCGACGCGCAGGTCGAGACGGTGCGGCCGGACGGCGGCACGCGCACGATTCCGATCGCCGACTTCCACCGCCCGCCGGGCGCCACGCCGCACATCGAGACGGCGCTGCAGGCCGGTGAACTGATCACCAGCGTCATCCTGCCCAAGCCGCTCGGCGGCCAACACCTGTACCACAAGGTGCGCGACCGCGCCTCGTACGCGTTCGCGCTGGTGTCGGTGGCGCTGGTGGTCCAGCGCGATGGCAGCGGCAGGCTCGCCGTCGGCGGCATCGCCCACAAGCCATGGCGCGTCGAGGAAGCCGAGCGGCACCTGCCGCGCGGCGCCGGCGCGGTCGCCGAACGCCTGCTGCAAGGGGCGCGGACGACCACGGAAAACGCCTTCAAGATCCCGCTGGTGCAACGTACGCTCGCCGCCATGCTGGCCGACGCGAAGAAAGGGTAATGCCATGAAGTTCGATCAAGCCGCCACCACCAATCCGATCGACCAGCTCAAGGTCGTCGGCCGCCCCGTCAGCCGCATCGACGGCGTGCTCAAAACCACCGGCGCGGCGACCTACGCGTACGAGCAGCACCGGGCCGCGCCCAACGCCGCCTATGGCTGCGTCATCGGCGCCGCCATCGCCAAGGGACGCATCGAATCGATGGACCTGGCCGAGGCGCGCCGCGCGCCCGGCGTGATCGCCATCGTCACCGCCGAATCGGCGGGCAAGCTGGGCAAGGGCAAGTTCAACACGGCCAAACTGCTGGGCGGGCCGGACATCGACCACTATCACCAGGCCATCGGGCTGGTGGTCGCCGAGAGCTTCGAGCAGGCCCGCTCGGCCGCGCAGCTGGTCAAGGTCAAGTACGCCGAGCGACCGGGCGCCTACGACCTGGCCGCCGCCAGGGGTTCGGCCACCCTGCCCAAGGACGCGCCACCGGCCGTCGGCGATTTCGCCGGCGCGTATGCCGACGCGCCGGTGCGTCTGGACGCCGAATACACCACGCCGTGCCACACGCACGCGATGATGGAGCCTTACGCGTCGGTCGCCGCATGGACCGGCGACCAGCTCACGGTGTGGACCTCGAACCAGATGATCGACTGGACCCGCACCGACCTGGCCACGACCTTGGGCATGCCGAAGGAGAAGGTGCGCCTGGTATCGCCGTTCATCGGCGGCGGCTTCGGTGGTAAGTTGTTCCTGCGCGCGGATGCGGTGCTGGCCGCGCTGGGCGCGCGCGCGGCCAGGCGGCCGGTCAAGGTGGCGCTGGGCCGCCCGCTCATCGCCAACAACACCACGCACCGGGCCTCGACGATACAGCGCATCCGCATCGGCGCCACGCGCGACGGCGCCATCACCGCCATCGCCCACGAGGCGTGGACCGGCAACCTGCCCGACGGCAGCCCGGAGGACGCGGTGCAGCAAACGCGCCTGCTGTACGCCGGCGCCAACCGGTTGATCGCCACCCGCCTGGCGCTGCTCGATCTGCCCGAGGCCAACGCCATGCGCGCGCCGGGCGAGGCGCCGGGGCTGATGGCGCTGGAGATCGCGATCGACGAGATGGCCGAGAAGCTCAAGATCGATCCGGTGCGCTTCCGCATCATCAACGACACCAAGGTCGATCCGGAGAAGAAGGACCGCCACTTTTCGCAGCGCAGCCTGATCGAGTGCCTGCGCACCGGCGCCGAGCGTTTCGGCTGGAAGAGCCGCCAGGCGCGCCCGGGCCAGACGCGCGACGGCCGCTGGCTGGTCGGCATGGGCGTCGCCGCCGCCTTCCGCAACAATCTGCTGATGAAGTCGGGCGCGCGCGTGCGCCTCGACCGCGACGGCCGCGTGACGGTGGAAACCGACATGACCGACATCGGCACCGGCAGCTACACCATCATCGCGCAGACGGCGGCGGAGATGCTGGGCGTGGGCATGGACAAGGTCAGCGTGCGCCTGGGCGATTCGGCCTTTCCGGTGTCGTCCGGCTCCGGCGGCCAGTTCGGCGCCAACAGCGCGACCGCCGGCGTCTACGCCGCCTGCGTGAAGCTGCGCGAGGCGGTGCTCCAGCGCCTGGGCCTGGGGGCCGGCGAAGCGGTGTTCGTCGATGGCCAGGTACGTGTCGGCGTCCGCTCCGCGCCTTTGGGCCGGGCCGCCGACGGCGGCGAGATCGTCGTCGAGGACAGCATGGAATACGGTGACCTGGACAAGAAATTCCAGCAATCGACGTTCGGCGCGCACTTCGTCGAGGTGGGCGTCGACGCCGCCACCGGCGAGGTGCGCGTGCGGCGCATGCTGGCAGTGTGCGCGGCTGGCCGCATTCTCAATCCGAAGACCGCGCGCAGCCAGGTGATCGGAGCGATGACGATGGGCGTGGGCTCGGCGCTGATGGAGGAACTGGTGGTCGACAAGCGCGCCGGCTTCTTCGTCAACCACGACCTGGCCGGCTACGAGGTGCCGGTGCACGCCGACATCCCGAAGCAGGAGGTGATCTTCCTCGACGAAACCGACCCGCTGTCGTCGCCGATGAAGGCCAAGGGCGTGGGCGAGCTGGGTCTGTGCGGCGTCGGCGCGGCGATCGCCAACGCGGTCTACAACGCCACCGGCGTGCGGGTGCGCGATTATCCGGTCACACTGGACAAGCTGCTGCCGCACCTGCCGCCGGCCTAGCGCGGCATCGCTCAGGCGCCCGGCGCCTCGCCGAACACCTCCTTGGCCGCGAACAAACCATTGAGCGCGGCGGGAAATCCGGCATACACGGCCATCTGCATGATGATCTCG
>JBDSKP010000460.1:0-1804 GCA_039916925.1 Duganella sp. | reverse complement strand
GCCCGGACGCCACAGCAGGCCACCGCCGATGTGGCTGTTATCGATGAAATTGAACTGCATGTCGAGGCGGCGCGACGGGTCGCCGCTGCTAAACAGGTTGGTCAGCGTCGGTCCCAGCAGGCTGACGAACGACAACCCTTCGATCGGCACCGGCGAGAAGCCCGTCAGCAACGGCGCCGACAAGGTGCCCTGCAGCTTAAACAGCGTGAACTCGGCGGTGCTCACCTGCTGCGCCTGTTCCATGATCGCCGACACGTCACCGGCCTGCAGCGCCTCCAGATCGGTATAGCGATAGCGCAAGGTGCCCAGCAGCGTCAAACCCTGGGGACTGGTCAATAACAAGTTATAGACAATCTCATCCATCATAACCTCCTTAGGTAAAGCCACCCGCGCGGGCGGTGACCAAAGCAACAAATGACAACGGCAAACATCCCGGCCGCGAGCGAGGGCCAGACATCCAGCTTACCGAGCCGGGCACGCCGCGCCATGATCAGATCGACATCGGCGCGATATTGATTCGTCATCGCCTCGTCACAATCGGCGCGTAAGCTGTGCCCGGACCACACCGAGGAGCGACGCGTGAAATTGAACGAACAGGAATTGCTGGAGCGCGTGCACCGCGAGCTCACCGACAGCTACGACGAGGAACTGGAGATGGAACTGGAGGACCGGGAAATCGACCCGGTCACCAAGCTCGTCATCGAGACCGAACGCACCGAGGCGGCCAAGGCCGCGCGCCGCCATTACTTCCGCGAACTGTTCCGCCTGCAGGCGGAGCTGGTCAAGCTGCAGGACTGGGTGGTGCATACCGGTCACAAGGTGGTCATTCTGTTCGAAGGCCGCGACGCCGCCGGTAAAGGCGGCGTCATCAAGCGCATCGTGCAGCGCCTCAATCCGCGCGTGTGCCGCGTCGCCGCGCTGCCCGCGCCCAACAACCGCGAGCGCACGCAGTGGTATTTCCAGCGCTACGCCTCGCACCTGCCGGCCGCCGGCGAGATCGTCCTGTTCGACCGCAGCTGGTACAACCGCGCCGGCGTCGAACGGGTCATGGGTTTTTGCAGCGACGAGCAATACGAGGAATTCTTCCAGACCGTGCCCGAGTTCGAGCGCATGCTGGCGCGCTCGGGCATCCAGCTGATCAAATACTGGTTCTCGATTTCGGACGAGGAACAGAACGCGCGCTTCCTGGGCCGCATCCACGACCCGCTCAAGCAATGGAAGCTGAGCCCGATGGACCTGGAGTCGCGCCGGCGCTGGGAGGAATACACGAGGGCCAAGGAAATCATGCTCGAGCGCACCCACATTCCGGAGGCGCCATGGTGGGTGGTGCAAGGCGTGGACAAGAAAAAGGCCAGGCTCAACTGCATCCACCACCTGTTGCAGCAGATGCCCTACGTCGAAGTCGAGCATCCGGCGATCCAGCTGCCCGAGCGCGAATACCACGACGACTATGTGCGCCGGCCGGTGCCGTCCGAGATCATCGTTCCTGAGATATACTAAGCCTCATATTGGATCCACGTAGGGCGGATTAGCGCAGCGTAATCCGCCATGCATGTGCCGTCGGCGGCTCATGCATGGCGGATTACGGCGTTCCGCCTAATCCGCCCTACGTGTCACACGACGGCACCAACAGGAACGAACATGACCCTCGGAACCATCACGCCCATCCTGCGCATCTTCGACGAAGCGAAGGCGCGCGAGTTCTACATCGATTACCTGGGCTTCGCGATCGACTGGGAGCACCGTTTCGAGCCGGGCATGCCGCTGTACCTGCAGGTGTCGCGGGACGGCTGCGCGCTGCACC
>JBDSKP010000459.1:0-2251 GCA_039916925.1 Duganella sp. | reverse complement strand
GGCGCGCGAAGCGGGCATTTTCCATCACCTGATCACGCTGCCGACCTACCATACGGCGGCCCTGTCGACCGACAATCTGGCCAAGGATTACTTCGGCGACCAGGGCATGCTGGGCTACGTTGCCGGCGTGCAGCGCAAGGAAATCCGCCAGGGCATCGCCTGCGTCAAGCACCAGAACATGTCCGGCTCGGACATCGGCGACGACCACAAGGATTACTTCAGCGGCGAGGCTGCGCTGAAGGCGGCTGGCAAGGACAACACCATGAACCAGTTCTGATCCGGTTGCGCCACCCGCTGCGGCGGGACCAGCAAACGCCAACCATCACGGTTGGCCGCCACCGACGAGGCCGCAACAGTTGCCCCGTCTCGTCGGTGGAATGGCTTCGATGACACTGGTCAGATCCCCGGCGGCGACCGTCTGCGCGACGGCCACCGCGCGCCCGATGGGTCGGGTGATCGAGCGGGTGATCAGCCACGCCAGCGTGGCGCCAACGACGATCGCGCCGATGGCGGCGTCCAACTTCTGATGATTCTCGTTGGTGATGACGTCGATGTTCATCTTGGTATGCGTCAGCGCAGACCATCCGAGGCCCGAGACCAGCAGCAACAGCAGCAGCGCGGCGAAAGCGCCGCCCAGCCGGGTTCCGATTTTGAGGTCGGCGAATTTCATTTTTTTCCCAGTAGATTGGCGGCGCGGCGCCAACGTTATGCACGAACGACGCTACGGGAAGATGCGATGGAAAAAATCGGCCGGCCTCTATAATTTCCGCAAGGAAATTCCTACCTGGGCGCGGGTTCACGTACGGCGGATCGGCGGGGACTGGCCTGCCCGTCGCCCAGTTGTTGGATCGCCTTGATGTGGCGCATCGGCGGCGCGCCGAACATGCGCCGGTATTCGCGGCTGAACTGGGTGGCGCTTTCATAACCGACGCGGAAGGCGGCCGTCGCGGCGTCGGCCGATTCGCTGAGCATCAATTCCCGCGCGTGGTGCAGACGCAAATGTTTTTGATATTGCAAAGGGCTCATCGCCGTCATGGCGCGGAAGTGGTGGTGCAATGTCGACACCCCCATCCTGGCGATGTCGGCCAACTGCTCCATCCGCAGCGGCGCCATGTAGTTTTGCTTGAGCCAGGAAATCGCCTTCGCCACCCGGTTGGCCTGCGTGCCGGCCAGGGCGATGCGGCGCAGGTATTCCCCCTGCTCGCCGCTGAGCAGCCGGTACAGGATCTCCTCGTGGATGTGCGGAGCGAGGAACGCAATGTCCCGTGGCGCCTTGAGCAGCGCGATCAGGCGCGCCAGCGCGTCGAACATCTCCGCGGTCGCCGGCCCGACCGCCATGGCGATCTCTCCCGGCGGACGCGGCGCCGCCTGCAGGTCGTGTTGCACGATGATGTGCCGCAAGCGCTCCAGGTCCAGCCGCAGCAACGCGCCGTAGTACGGCTCGGCCTCGCTCGCCGTCAGAATCTGCGCCGTCGTCGGCAGGTCGATCGCGGTGAGCAGAAAACTGGACTCGTCATAGTCCAGCACCGCGTCGCCGACGTACACGCGCTTGCGGCCACGAATGATCAAGGAAACGCTAGGCTCGTAGATGCTGGAAAAAGGCGGCGTCGGTTCGGTGACGCGAAACAAGGTGAGGCCCGGGATGCCAGTCTCGAACACCGGGGCGGGCCAGTCCAGCAGGTCGCAACCGGCGACGATCCGCTGGCGCGCCGGCGCGCTTTGCTCGCCGGTTTGAAGGTCCTTCAGTTCGTATGCTTTCACTGGCGCTCCCGAAATGTCACCCGCCCAGTCTAGCCGTCACCGTGCCGGCCGCGCCAGTATATTAGCGGCGACCGACAGGATCAGGCAATAGTCAGGCAGGATCGGGCACGCCCCGGCCTTATTCCGCCAGCTGTGGGAACACCTGGAAATCCGGCAGCGGATGGGCCTTGAGGTCTGCCTCGCCGCCGATGCGCAGCACGGTGGCGTTGGTGCCATCGTAAGCGGGCCAGGCCGGCAAGCCCTTCCCCTCCGGGCTGCCGGTGCTGGCGAAATTGACCCAGGTCCTGGCCAGCCTGGTGGCCAGTTGGCGATCCGCCCTGGTCCACGGACGGCCGTCCTGGCCCAGATTGTCGAACACGTAGCGGATCTCGGCGCCGTGACCGGCGCCGCAGCCGTAGCCGCACGGCGTCGATGGTTCGGCCGGCTGGTGCGCGAAGAAGTAGGCGTACGATTTGGAGCGGCCGTGCTTCGCCTGCAGGTTTGCCCAATA
>JBDSKP010000458.1:0-2039 GCA_039916925.1 Duganella sp. | reverse complement strand
CAAGGCGTACACCCGGCCGGCGCCGCCGTGCAGCGCGGCGCGCGCGGCCAGCAACGGCGCGCCGCGCATGCCGCGGGCGCCGCCGATCACCGCCACGCCGCCGTAACTGCCTTTGTGCGAACTGTGTAGGCGCGGCCGCAAATGGCGCGCGAATAATTTGATGTCGTTCACGTGCATGCTGGCCGGCGGGAACAGGCTGGCGTCGATCTCGAGCCGCGATACGTCCACCAGGCCGGCGTGATCGCGGCCCTCGCAGGTGTGCAGGCCCGGCTTGTCGCCGATGAAGGTGATCGTGTGCGTGGCGCGGATGGCTGCGCCGTCCGGCCCGACGATGGCGCCGGTGTCGGCGTCCAGCCCGCTGGGCACGTCCAGCGCCAGCACCTGGCAGGTGAGCCGGTTCACGGCCTCCACCAGCGCGCGCATGGCGCCGCCCAGCGGCCGCTTCAGGCCGATGCCGAACAGGCCGTCGACCACCAGGTTCCAGTCGGTGCCGGCCACCAGCGCTTCCGTCGATTCGGCCGAGCCGTCGAGATCGGCGACGTCGGCGAAGCACACGTCGCTGGCGCGCGCGCGTTGCAGCGCCGTCGCGCGTTCGGCCGACGGCTCGCCCATCGGCGGGTAGTGCAGTACCGTCACCGCGGCGCCGGCGTGGGCCAGGTGGGCCGCCGATTCCAGCGCGTCGCCGCCGTTGTTGCCGGGGCCGGCCAGCACCAACACCTTGGCGTGGTTGGTGGAGAACGGCAGCATGTCGAGCGCGGCGTTGGCGCCGGACTGGCCGGCGCGCTGCATCAGCGCGCCGTCGGGCAGCACCGCGGCGGCCGCGTGTTCGATGGCGCGGATTTCGGCGACGGAATAGAGTCTGTTCATCGTGTCATCTTAGCATCAAAATTTGTTTGGACACCCCAGCATAGTCGCTTCCCACGCGCGCCGCCCACACACTACAATACACGCTTACTTTGACGCGAAGAGGCATGCATGGATTGGCAATTCTGGATCGACCGTGGCGGTACGTTCACTGACATCGTGGCCCGTCCGCCCGATGGCCGTTTGCGCACGCTGAAACTGCTGTCCGAAAATCCGGAACTGTACCCCGACGCGGCCATCGCCGGCATCCGCCAGATGATGGGCGTGGCCAAGGGCAAACCGATCCCCGTCGAGCAGATCGGCGCCGTCAAGATGGGCACCACGGTGGCCACCAACGCGCTGCTCGAGCGCAAAGGCGAGCCGACCGCGCTGGCCATCACGCGCGGTTTCCGCGACGCGCTGCGCATCGCCTACCAGAACCGTCCGCGCCTGTTCGACCGCCACATCGTGCTGCCGGAGCTGCTGTACCGGCACGTGATCGAAATCGACGAGCGCGTCGGCGCCCACGGCGACATCGTCACCGTGCTCGACCTGGACGCCGCGCGCGCGGGCCTGCAAGCGGCCTACGACCAGGGCCTGCGCTCGCTGGCGATCGTCTTCATGCACGGCTACCGCTATCACGACCATGAAAACCAGGTCGCCGAGGCGGCGCGCGCGATCGGTTTTACGCAGGTGTCGGTGTCGCACCAGGCCAGTCCGATGATGAAGCTGGTCGCGCGCGGCGACACCACCGTGGTCGACGCCTACCTGTCGCCGATCCTGCGGCGCTATGTCGACCAGGTGGCGCGCGAGCTGCCGGGCGTGAACCTGCAGTTCATGCAGTCGAGCGGCGGCCTGACGGACGCGCGCGCGTTCCACGGCAAGGACAGCATCCTCAGCGGCCCGGCCGGCGGCATCGTCGGCATGGTGCGCGCCAGCCAGCTGGCCGGCTTCGACAAGGTGATCGGCTTCGACATGGGCGGCACCTCGACCGACGTGTCGCACTACTCGGGCGAGTTCGAGCGCGTGTTCGAAACCCAGGTCGCCGGCGTGCGCATGCGCGCGCCGATGATGAGCATCCACACGGTGGCGGCCGGCGGCGGCTCGGTCCTGCGTTTCGACGGCAGTCGTTACCGCGTCGGGCCCGACAGCGCCGGCGCCAATCCCGGGCCGGCCAGCTACCGACGCGGCGGACC
>JBDSKP010000457.1:0-4547 GCA_039916925.1 Duganella sp. | reverse complement strand
CGGCGTCGCGCTCATCGACCTGCGCGCCCACGCCAGCGGCGAGGCCTATCTGCACTCGCTGCGCCAGCGCGACTACGCGGGCTACCACAGCCGGCGCGCGCGCGAGCGCGGCTACACGGTCGCCGAGATCGACCGCAACGACTACATCGACGACATCCACCGGATCAACACCTCGCTCGACGAGCGCCAGGGGCGGCCGATGGACCCGGCCTACGCCGCCAGGACCGAACGCTTCGACGCCGACGGCCTGCGCCACTACGGCGTGCTCGACAAGCATGGCCGGCTGGTGGCCTATGGCGACGTCGGCGTCTACGGCAACTTCGCCGCCACCGACCGCCTGCTCGGCTACCGTAACGGCGACGGCGTCATGTACCTGCTGCTGGCCGACCTGGCCTGCCGCCTGATCGACGACGGCCGCCTCGACTACCTGATGTACGACACCTATCTCGGCGCGTTGCCAGGCCTGCGCAACTTCAAGAAAAAAATGGGCTTCCGCCCCTACCGCATCCGTTATTCCATCCAGTGAGGACAACATGCTCAATAAACTCATCAATCAATGCAAGCTGATGCTCGACGTCGCCCGGCTGCCGGTGGCCACGCTGTGTTTCGACACCAGCTTCCATCCGGACGACGTGCGCGCCATGCACCGCCTGTTCACCAGCCCGCATCCGAAATACAAGGTGTTCGGCTACAAGCAGCTGGGCGTGGCGCTGATCGACCTGCGCCGCGCCGGCGCCTCCGACCACGTCGACCACATCACCGGACAGCAGGACGCGGCCACCTTCGTCGCCAAGGCGCGCCGGCGCGGCTACACGCTGGCGCAGATCGACCGCAACGACCACGTCGACGCCATCCACGACATCAACACCAGCCTGCCGAGCCGGCAAGGCAGGCCGATGGACGCCAGCTACCGCGAAAAGAAGACCCACTTCGAGACGCAGCGCCACTACCGCTATTTCGGCGTGTTCAACAAGCAGGGCAAGCTGGTGGCCTACTGCAATATCGGACGCTTCGGCAATTTCGCCGCGTTCTCGCAGCTGATCGGCTACCGCAACAACGACGGCGTCATGCACCTGATGGTGACCGACATCGTCAGCCTGCTGATGGCCGAACTGCAGGCCGGCACCGGCCCGGAGTTCCTGATGTACGACACCTTCTTCGGCGCCCAGCCGGGGCTGCGGCAGTTCAAGACCATGCTCGGCTTCGCGCCCTACCGCGCCCGCTACAGCCTGCGCTAAGCCCGGCGGCCATCATGCACACCATCCTGAACCGGCTTTACGGCGACTACCTGATGCCGTCGCGCCTGCGCCACTACGAGGCGCTGCTGCGGCAGGCGCGCCAGCACGGCTACAGGCAGACCTCGGTGCGCGCGTGGCTGGCCACCTTGCGCGGCGGGCGCGCCGGCGACGGCCCGGTGTTGGTGCACCGCCACGACATCGACACCGACCTGGCCACCGCGCGCCGCATGTTCGCGCTCGAGCAGAAACACGGCGTGCGCGCCAGCTACTATTTCCGGCTGTCGACGCTCGACTTCGGCCTGATGCGCGACATCGAGGGCTATGGCAGCGAGGCCAGCTACCACTACGAGGAGATCGCCACGTACGCCAAGCAGGCGCACCTGAAGGACCCGGCGCAGGTGCGCCTGCGCATGGGCGAGATCCGCGACCAGTTCGAACGCAACTTCCGCCGCATCGAGGAGCAGCTCGGCAACAAGATGGTCACCGTCGCCAGCCACGGCGACTTCGCCAACCGCCGCCTCGGCGTGATCAACCACGAGCTGCTCGACGACCCGGCGCTGCGCGCGCGCTGCGGCATCGCCTGCGAAAGTTACGACGACGAGTTGCTGTCGAGCTTTGACATCTACATCAGCGACCGCCCGCACCCGGAATACTTCCATCCGGTGCCGCCGCAGGCCGCGCTGGGCACGCACCGCCGCATCTGCCTGCTCACCCATCCGTCGCAATGGCGCACCAACTGGGCCGACAGCAGCCGCCACAACCTGCGGCGGCTGGTCGAGGCCTGGCGCTGGTGAGCCGGCGCCACCCCACCCCACCCCACTCCACGCGCCGCCACGAGGGCCACGCCGATGAACATCCTGCTGATCAACCACTACGCCGGCTCGGCGCGCCACGGCATGGAATACCGGCCGTACTACCTGGCGCGCGAATGGGTGCGCGCCGGCCACCGGGTGCGCATCGCCGCCGCGTCGCACTCGCACCTGCGCACGGCCGCGCCGGCGATGGACGGGCGCCGCGTGTTCGACGAGACCATCGAGGGCATCGAGTACCGCTGGCACGCGGCGCCGGCCTACCGCAGCAACGGCATGGGCCGGGCCGCCAACATGGCCGCCTTCGTCGCCGCGCTGTACCGCGGCGCGGCCGCGCTGGCGCGCGACTTCCAACCCGAGCTGGTGATCGCCTCGAGCACCTACCCGGCCGACATCTGGCCGGCGCGCCGCATCGCCGCGCTGGCCGGCGCGCGCCTGGCGTTCGAGGTGCACGACCTGTGGCCGCTGTCGCCGATGGAGCTGGGCGGCATGCCGGCCTGGCACCCGTTCATCGCGCTGATGCAGGCGGCCGAGGACTACGCCTACCGCCACGCCGACACCGTCATCTCGATCCTGCCGCACGCCGGCGCCCACATGGCCGCGCACGGCATGGCGCCGCACAAGCTGCACGTGGTGCCCAACGGCGTCGACCTCGACGAGTGGGAAGGCGCGTCGGCGCCGCTGCCGGCGCCGACGGCGGCGCTGCTCGACGCGCTGCGCGGCCAGGGGCGCACCGTGGTCGGCTACGCGGGCGGCCACGGCCTGGCCAACGCGCTCGACACGCTGCTCGACGCCGCCGCGCTGCTGCGCGGACGGCCGCTGGCGTTCGTGCTGGCCGGCGCCGGCCCCGACAAGCAGGCGCTGCAGCACAAGGCCGCCGCCGCCGGGCTGTGCCACGTGCACTTCCTCGAACCGCTGGCCAAGCGCCACATGCCGGCGCTGCTGCGCCGCTTCGACCTGGCCTACCTCGGCTGGCGGCGCCAGCCGCTGTACCGCTTCGGCATCTCGCCCAACAAGCTGGGCGACTACATGATGGCCGCGCGGCCCATCGTCCACGCGGTCGAGGCCGCCAACGATCCGGTTGCCGAGGCCGGCTGCGGCGTCAGCGTGGCGCCCGGCGCGCCGGCCGCGCTGGCGGCCGCCATCGTGCGCATGGCGGCCATGCCGGCCGCGCGCCGCGACGAACTGGGCCGGCGCGGCGCCGCCTACGCCCGCGCCCACCTCAACTACACGCTGCTGGCGGACCGCTTCCTGGCCGCCTGCGCCGCGCCGCACTGACCACCAAGGAGAGATCATGCACTCACCACGCCCGCAAGCCCACCCGGCGGCCCACCCTGCGCCCGCCGCCGTACCCGCCGCCGTGTCCGATTCGGCGCCCGGCTTCCTGCCGTTCGCCCTGCCCGACCTGGGCGAGGAGGAGTCCGCCGCCGTGCTCGAGTGCCTGCGCTCGGGCTGGGTCACCACCGGCGCCGTCAGCCGCCGTTTCGAACAGGAATTCGCCGACTTCCTCGGCGGCGGCGTCACCGCCGTCGCGGTCAACTCGGCCACCGCCGGCCTGCACCTGGCGCTCGAGGCGCTCGGCATCGGCCCCGGCGACGAGGTGATCGTGCCGACGATGACGTTCACCGCCACCGCCGAGGTGGTGCGCTACCTGGGCGCCGATCCGGTGCTGGTCGACGTCGACGACGCCACCTTGTGCATCAGCCCGGACGCGATCGCCGCCGCCATCACACCGCGCACGCGCGCCATCGTGCCGGTCCACTACGCCGGCCTGGCGTGCGACATGGACGCCATCCTGGCGCTGGCGCGGCAGCACGGCCTGCGTGTGGTCGAGGACGCCGCCCACGCCTTCCCCACGCGCTACCGGGGCCGCGCGGTCGGCACGCTCGACAGCGATGCCACCGTGTTCAGCTTTTACGCCAACAAGACCATCACCACCGGCGAGGGCGGCATGGTGGTGTGCCGCGACCCGGCGCTGCTGCGGCGCGTGCGCGTCATGCGCCTGCACGGCATCAGCGAGGACGCGTTCGACCGCTACACGTCGCGCCGCCCGGCGTGGTTCTACCAGGTCGTCGCGCCCGGCTACAAATACACCCTGACCGACATCGCGGCGGCCATCGGCTGCCAGCAGCTGCGCAAGATCGGCCGCTTTCTCGAGCGCCGCCAACTGCTGGCGGCGCGCTACGCCGAGGGCCTGGCCGGCTTGCCGCTGCGCCTGCCGCCGGACGCCGGCGCCGGCGGCCAGCACGCCTGGCACCTGTATCCGGTGCGGCTGACGGCGGCCGCGCCGCTGGAACGCGACCGCCTGATCGAGCTGCTCGCCGAACGCGGCGTCGGCACCAGCGTGCACTACATCCCGCTGCACCGCCAGCCGTACTGGCGCGAGCGCTACGACCTGCGGGCCGAGCGCTTCCCACGGGCCGAGGCCGCGTACCGGTCGCTGCTGACGCTGCCCTTGTACACCCGCATGCGCGACGCCGACCAGGCGCGCGTGATCGCC
>JBDSKP010000456.1:0-2346 GCA_039916925.1 Duganella sp. | reverse complement strand
ACCCCACAGCCCGGCACAAATTTCGTCGAGGCGGCACGATCGCCGCCGGATACCGTCCATCCCCACGCTCTCGAGCGTTTTACGACCAGTATCATCTCACGATGACGCTGGTTTTTTTTTGCCCGTGCCATTGTCGATTTTCTATCGTTCGCCGCTGCAGCGCTTTTTAAATCGGGCTATCATCCACTTACACAAACAACAAGTTAAGGCAGAGACAATGATAGACCTGTACACCGCCGCCACGCCCAACGGCCACAAGATCTCCATCGCCCTCGAGGAGCTCGAGCTGACCTACACGCTGCACGCGCTGGAGTTGTCCGCCAATGAGCAGAAGCAGCCGTGGTTCCTGGCGATCAATCCGAACGGCCGCATCCCGGCCATCATCGACCGCTCCGAGGATAACTTCGCGGTGTTCGAATCCGGCGCCATCCTGATCTACCTGGCCGAGAAAACCGGCGAGTTGATGCCGACCGATTTCAAGGGCCGCTCCAAAGTGCTGCAATGGCTGATGTTCCAGATGGGCGGCGTCGGTCCGATGATGGGACAGGCCAATGTGTTCTACCGCTACTTCCCGGAGAAGATACAGCCGGCGATCGACCGCTATCAGGGCGAGAGCAAGCGCCTGTTCCGCGTGCTCGACGGCCATCTGGCCAATCACGAATACCTGGCCGGCGATTATTCGATCGCCGATATCGCCAATTTCGCGTGGGTCAATATCCATGAGTGGACCGGCATCCCGGTCGACGATCTGCCGCATCTGCGGCGCTGGCTGGCGGCGATCCGCGAGCGGCCCGCCGTCAAGCGCGGCCTGATACTGCCGCCGCGCGCGGAGCGCACCACGCCGGAGGAACTGGAGCAAACGGCGGTCGAGGCGCGCAAGATGCTGGAGACCGGCCAGTCGCGCTCCGCCGGCGTGTGAAGATTCTACGCCACCCGTTTGTACCAGGGCTGATGCGGGAAGATCTGCTTGTAGTGGTTCACCAGCGGGTCGTCGTCATCGAGCGGGCGGTCCAGCACCAGCATGCCCGATTGCGCCAGACTGTCGTCGAATAGCCGCAGCACGCGCCGCCGTAGCGGCGGGCCGAAGTCCGGCAGCGCGCGGGCGGCCAATATCATCTGGAATTCGTTGAACGAGGCGTCCGTCACCAGGTTGTATTGGGCCCACGTGATGCGGCCGCGCAGATGCGGCAGCAGCGCGGCGCGCGTGCCTTCCGCGTTCACCTCGAAATAGTCGATCAGGCTGCCCACGCCGCCGCTCTTTATATAGTTACCTTGCAGCTCGCTCAAACGCGCCATCGGCAGGCTCGCCTCCAGCGCTTCGGCCAGCAGGGCGTCGCTGGCGACGGTGGCGTAGATTTCCGTGCGTGGCCCCAGCTGTTCCTGCTCCAGCAGGATGGCCAGCGTCCACGCCTGCTGCGCGCCCGCGCAATCGGCCAGCCAGACGCGCGGCACGGCGGCGCCATGCAGGGCTGCGCCCAGCGACATGCGCAGCAGCGCGATTTCCGACGCGTCGTCGAACATCCGCGCCGGCTCGACATACAGCGCTTTCAGCAAGGCGTTGCAGGCCGCCGGATCGTGCAGCACCTTCGCCTGCAGCGCGGAGATGGTCGGCGCGGACAGCTCCGCCATCATCAGCCGCACCTTGCGGCGCACCAGATCGCGCTGGTAGCCACGGTAGTCGTAGCCATGGCATTGAAACAGGGCTTCGAGCAACAGCTCCAGCTCCAGTTCCTCCACCGACGACAGCGAGTGGCGGCGCGCCGGCGAGGCGGCGTGGCCGTTGGAGCCGGCGCTGGCCGCCGCCGGTGCCGGCGGTAAAACCTCGTCGCCGGCGCCGCCGATTTCGTTGAGCTCCGCCTGCTGGGTCGAGCGCAGCGCCGACTTTAGCGAGGCCAGCAGGGACGTCACGCCCGCCATCAGTGCAGCCACACCCGCATCAGCGACAGCAGCTGCGCCACATCCACCGGCTTGGTGATGTAGTCGGAGGCGCCGGCGGCGATGCACTTATCGCGGTCGCCCTTCATCGCCTTGGCCGTCAGCGTGATGATCGGCAGCGATTTGAACTTGGGGATGCGCCGGATCGCGCGCATGGTGTCGTAGCCATCCATCTCCGGCATCATGATGTCCATCAGAACGATTTCGACGCCGGGGTCCGCGCCCAAGGCATCGATGGCATTTCGTCCATCTTCTGCGGAGGTCACTACCATCTCATAGCGTTCGAGCAGGCTGGTCATGGCGAAAATGTTACGGATATCGTCGTCGACCACGAGCACCTTGCGGCCTTTCAGTACATGTTCCGGCTTGTGCAATTCCTCCAGCATCTTGCGCTGGACCACTGACAAGCGC
>JBDSKP010000455.1:0-2745 GCA_039916925.1 Duganella sp. | reverse complement strand
AATTAAGCCTTACTCTCCGGCTGAGCCAGCTTGTGCCGGCCGGGGGACTGCCTCGTCCTCATCCTGCGCGTGGTAGGACGCTTGGTACAACAGCAGCCTGCCCATCGCGTTTTACCCACTGCCCGGTCATCAAACCGGACCCGACCACCCTGCCGATTGCTACTTATGATACGCATTGTCATTGCCGACGACCACACGATCATGCGCGAGGGCCTCAAGCGCATCCTCGACGGCGCCCTCGATATCGATATTGTCGGCGAGGCCATCAATGGCTTTGAAGTCCTGACCCATGTCCGCCAGGGCGGCTTCGACCTGCTGTTGCTGGACCTGTCGATGCCCGGGCGCAGCGGCGTCGACCTGATCCGCCAGATCAAGGCCGAGGCGCCCAAGCTCGCCATCCTGATCCTCACCATGCACGAGGAGGAGCAGTACGCCGTGCGCGCCATCCGCGCCGGCGCCCAGGGCTACCTGACCAAGGAGAGCGCCGGCACCCAGCTGGTCGGCGCGATCCGCAAGGTCGCCTCCGGCCGGCCCTACATCAGCACCGAGGTGGCCGAGCAACTGGCGCTCAACATCATGATGCCCAACGAAAGCCTGTTGCATAAACAGCTGTCGGACCGCGAATTCGAAGTTTTTTCTTTGTTGGTCGCCGGCAAATCGATCACCGAGATCGCCAACAGCCTGCACCTGAGCGTCAAGACCGTCAGCACGCATAAAACCCGCATCATGCAAAAAATGGGCATGAACTCGCTCTCGGAGATGGTCCAATATGCCGTGGCGCATCGTTTGTTATCGCCATTCAAAACCTGACAAGCACACGGGGCAGTAGGAGTCCTCCTACATCCGTGCGCTGACGCCTACTCCCATATTCAGCCATTGCTGATATCTATCTCCTTCCTCTGTTGGCATACTGAAACCACACGATTGATGCTGCAAGGCTACATGCCAAGCAGCGAGATGCCGCAAGGCACATTTGCTTTACAAAATGTCATTCAATCAACCGTTCCCGGCCAAACGTATAGAGTCACCTGATCAGGAGATCAACATGCAGTCAACGCAAACGTCTGAAATTCGCCCAGTCACCACCGCGACGGTGCAATCCTCTTCGATGGAAGCAGGCCGTCAGCGTCAGGGGCGGCTCTGGTCGAACCTGAAGGAGGTCTGCGACCTGCTGCACATCCCGGCGGCCGTGTCGGTCGCGACCGAGGAGCTGTTGTTCCAGCATGTTCAGTTCAAGACGGGCCAACGCATCCACACGATAGGCCAGCCGTTCGACACGCTGTACATCGTCAACTCCGGTTTCCTCAAAACCGTGCTGATCGACGAGTTCGGCAACGAACAAGTGCTCAGCTTCCCGATGAAGGGCGACATGCTCGGCGTCGACGGCATCCACACCCGCCACTACTCGTCGGAGGCGGTGGCGCTGTCGGACTGCGACCTGATCCTGCTGCCGTTCAAGAAGCTCACCGCCCTCGGCCGCGTGCACCTGGAGCTGGAAAACATGATGTACGGCGTCATGAGCCGCGAGCTGGTGCGCGAACAGGCGATGATCGGCATGCTGGGCGCGCTCAGCGCCGAGGCCCGCGTGGCGCGCTTCCTGGTGTCGCTGGCGGACCGTTTCGCGCAGATGGGCTACTCGAGCAAGCTGTTCAACCTGCGCATGACGCGCCACGAGATCGGCAGCTACCTGGGCCTGACTCTGGAGACGGTCAGCCGCACCTTGTCGGCCTTCAACGAAATCGGTCTCATCAGCGTGGACCAGCGCACCATCGGCATCAAGGACCCGGAGGCGCTCAAGACGCTGCGGCGCCTGCCGCCGTCGCGCACCCGCGCCAAACAACTGGCCGCGGCCAAGAGCAAGGCGGGCGAGGCCGGCGAAGCCGTCACGCCGGGCCAGCTGCTGGCCACGCTGTAAGCCGTACCGGGCAATCAACCCAGCCTTGGGCCCGGCCTCCCCGCCGGGTCTTTTTTGCGTCCCTTCCGCCCGCCCGTACTGGGTCATTTCAAATAATTCTTGCATTCCGTCCCGCCTTCCACAATAATGAATGCAAATACGAATCATTCTTATTTAAAGGAGAGACAACGATGCCCACCGCCCTGCCCCTGCCGGTATCACAGCCACCCCTACAGCCACCCCGACAGCCATCCCGCCCCGTCCCCGCCATGGTGTCTTCGGCGGTCGCGCCGGTCAAGCGCATCAGCAGCGCCGGCTTGATGGACGGCGGCCGCGAGGTCGAGATCGAACACGGGGGCCGCGTCTACCGCCTGCGCGTCACCCAGCTCAACAAGCTGATCCTGACCGCCTGATCTTCCTTTGACCGCTTGCCCGGGCGCCGCCGCGCCCACTCCCCGAGTCGCCAGCCATGCCGCCAGCCACACTCCCAATTCGAACCAGGAGCGTTTGATGGCCATAGACCGTAGCAATCCGATTTTTCTCGCGCCGCCGCAGGGACCAGGCGGACACAATCCCGAACTGATGCTGTCCGCCGTGCTGCATCTGATGTCGCACTACACCGCCGGCGCCGACGCCACCGGCGGCTGCGTCAAGCTGGCCTCGGTGATCGAGCGCCACCTGAAGGCGCGGGCCGGCCTGCCGGAACTGGCGCCGGTGCTCAGCGCCACCTGCCAGCAGCTGTCCGAGCAGTGGGCCGGCGAGGTGGAACGCAATCTGCACGCCCAGGACAAGAGCAACTTCCTCACCCGCATCATGGCGCGCGCCCGCACGGCGCCGGCCACCGCGTAAGG
>JBDSKP010000454.1:0-2726 GCA_039916925.1 Duganella sp. | reverse complement strand
CGTCGGTGCACGGCGACGTTGGGTGGAGCGGCTATGCGCTGAGCAAGTGCGCGCTCAACATGCTGGTGCGGCTGTACGCCTGCGAATATCCGGCGACGCATTTCGTCGCGCTGGCGCCGGGCCTGGTGGCGACGGCGATGCAGGACTATGTGTTCCACCAGGTCAGCGCGCTCGAGTTTCCGTCGGTGGCGCCGCTGCACGCCGCCCGCGGCACGGCGGCCATGCCCGGTCCCGAACAGTTCGCGCGCGATGTCGAGCGGGCGTTCGCGCGGCTGTGCGAGGTGCCCAGTGGCGCCTATGTCGACCTGCGCGACCTGGCCGGGCCGCCGGCGCGCGCAGGCTAGGCCGCTAGGCGGGCCGGTTGGCCAGCTTGCGTTGGCGCTCCTCGCGCGGGGTGTTGCCGAACAGCGCGCCGAACGCGGTCGAAAAATGCGAGCCGGACGAGAAGCCGCACATCAGCCCGACCTGGACGATCGAGTGGTTGGTCTCGAGCAGCAGCTGGCGCGCGCGTTGCAGCCGCAGCTCCAGGTAATAGCGCGACGGCAGGCTGCTCAGGTATTGCTTGAACAGGCGCTCGAGTTGGCGGCGCGACAGGCCGACCAGGTTGGCGATGTCGTCGGTCGACAGCGGTTCCTCGATATTGGTTTCCATCAAGGTGACCGCCTCCGACAGGCGCGGCTGCAGGGCGCCGAAGCGGGCCTGCAACGCCACCCGCTGGCGCTCCTCGTGGCCGCGCACGCGCTCGACGCACAGGCTCTCCTTGATGGCCGCCTGCACCGTCGCGCCGAACAGGCACTCGATCAGGGTCAGCGCGAAATCGATGCTGGCGGCGCCGCCGCAACAGCTCAGGTGGCGCCCGTCGAGCTCGAACAGGTGCGGGGTCAGGATCGCGCGGTCGTTGATGTGTTCGGTGTCGGCGTACAGCGCCCACGGCAGCGCGACGCGCACGCCCGCCATCAGGCCGGCCTCGGCCAGCCACAGCACGCCGGCGCCGACGCCACCCCAGTAGTCGGCCGCGCGGCAGCGCTCGATGACGTCGCGGCCCTGCCCGGCCGCCATCGGCGCCTGGTTCTCGTCGGCCACCAGCAGCGCCAAATGGTGGTGCGCCGGCCGCGCCAGCAGCAGTTGCGCCGGGGTCATCGTTTCCAGATGCAAGGCGTCCTTGCCGAGGATGGTCGCGGCCAACCGCAGCGGCTGCGCCAGGCCGGCCCAGGTGAGGGCGTCGGCCTGGCCCGCGTTCACCAGCAGCACGCGCAAGGGCCGCTGCTGGGCGAGACGGGATAAATTAGCGAAGGACATCGGGCATCGTCATCGGATTGGGGTGGTTACTCGGGCGCCAGCGCGGCGGCCGGACGCTCGGTGTTCCACTGGCTGACTATCATACCGGAGATCAACAGCACGGCGCCGAGCAGGCCGTTCCAGGCCAAGGTCTCGCCCAGCCAGAAATAGGCGAAGATCGCCGCGCAGCCCGGCTCGAACGCGTAGATCACGGCCGCCTCGTTGGCGCTGCTGTGGCTCTGGCCCCAGGTTTGCAGCGAAATGATGGCCGCCGTCGCCACCACGCCCAGGTAGACGATGTTGAGCGCGTACGTCCGCAGGCCGGCGCCGATATAGCCGAGGTAGTTGGACAGGTCCTCGGACCGCTCGGCCCCGCCCAGCGGCACTTCGCGCAGCAGCAGCCACAGCGCCGAGCACGCGGCCACCGTGACGATCTGCGATGCCGTCAGCACCATCAGCTGGTCGACCTTGCGCGTGGTCGACGCCATCAGCACCACGTACAGGCCGAAAAACAGCGCGCACAGCAGCGCCAAGGTGTCGCCGCGCCCCCAGACGAAGCCGCCCTCCCAGCACAGCGCGAACAGGCCGGCCAGCGCCAGCACCAGCGCGACAACGATGCGCCGCTCCAATATTTTTCCCATCAACACGCCGACCAGCGGCGGCACCAGCACGTTCAGGCCGGTGACGAAGGCGCTGCGGTTGGAGCTGGTCAGCGCCAGCCCCTCGATCTGGAACACGTAGCACAGAAACAACACCACGCCGGCCAGCACGCCCCAGCGCGCATCGCGCCAGCGCGCGCGCCACAGGAAGGGCAGCAGCAACAGGCTGGCGATGGTGAAGCGGCTGAGCACGATCCAGCTGGCCGACAGCGTGCCCGTCATGTCCTTCATCGCCGGAAACGTCGTGCCCCAGACCAGGGTCACGACCAGCAAGGCGGCGACGCCGCGCAAGTGTTGAGGCATGGTTTTTTTGTTATCGATTATCGAGCCGCATAGTGTACCCGTCCGGGCCGCAAATTGCGAACCGGCTATAATCACTGTCCATGGGTGAACGATATCTGAAAAGTATCCGGTTGCTGGCCGAATGCATGCAGGGCTTTGAACGGCTCTCGAGCGAACAGGCGCGCCTGAGCGGTCTGACGCACCCGCAGTTCGACATCATCGCCACGCTGGGCAACACGCCTGGCATGTCGTATAAGGAACTGGGGGAAAAGACGCTGATCACCAAGGGCACGCTAACCGGCGTGATCGAGCGGCTCGAGCAGAAAGGGCTGGTGGAACGTCTGCGCAACGACTGCGACAAACGCTCTTTCTCTGTACGCCTGACAGCCAGCGGCGAGGCTGTGTTCGATGCGGCGTTTCCCAAAGTGATGACGATAGGCAGGACAATGTTCACCGATTACCGCGAGGAGGATTTCGCGGCCCTTGAAAAAACCTTGTCCAAGCTCA
>JBDSKP010000453.1:0-5702 GCA_039916925.1 Duganella sp. | reverse complement strand
AGCTTGGGGTCGTGCGTCAGCGCCACCACGGCGCTGCGGTGGTCCAGCTTCATCGACAACACGATATCGTCGGGCATGTCGTGCACCAGCTGCACGCCGTCGACCTGCCAGCCGGCGCGGTATTCCTCGCGCGGGTCGCAGACGATGACGTGGTAGTCCATGGCGGTGGCGATTTGCGCCAGGAAACGCGACAACTGGCCGGCGCCGATGATCAGCAGCCGCCAGCGCGGTCCGTGCAGCGTGACCATGGCGCGCTCGCTCACTTGCATCTGCGCGCCCGGCGCCGCCTGCGATAGTTCGACATCACCCGTCTGCAGATCGAGCCGTCGTTGCACCAGTTCGTGCCGCTCCAGGCGTTCCAGCAGTTCGGCGACGCGGCTGCGCTCGGACAGCGGTTCGATCGACAGTTCGATGGTGCCGCCACAGGGCAGGCCGAAACGGTGCGCCTCGTCGGCGGTGATGCCGTAGCTGACGATTTCGGGCAGGGTGCGGCTGATGCCCTCGTCGCGCACGCGCGCGATCAGGTCGTCCTCGATGCAGCCGCCCGAGACGGAGCCGATCACCGTGCCGTCCTCGCAGATGGCCAGGGTGGCGCCGACCGGACGGGGGCTCGAGCCCCAGGTCTTGATGACGGTGATAAGTTCGCAGCGGCGCCCGGAGGCGATCCACGCGGCGCTGGTTTTGAGTACTTCGAGATCGATGCTGTCCATGGATGGAATATACTACGGCTATTCAAAGCTTGCAGGAACCGCCATGACCGACCACAAGGAAGACGACGGCTCGCCCAAATTCGGCCGGTTGCTGATCGTTTTGATTCTCGCCGTGGTGTTTTGCGGTCTCCTGACCTGGCTGATGGGCACCGTGTTTCCGGATTTTCCGAACTTTCGTTAGTGGCCGGGTTTAAGCCGTCGGCGGCGCTTGGCGGATTACGCTGCGCTAATCCGCCCTACGTGGACCTGCCACGAAGCTAGCGCTTGCACACCTTCGCCAGCGCCTTGGCGAACGGGCTGTCCGCTGCCACTTCCTCGGGGCTGAATTTTTCGTAGATATAGTTTTCGACCGGTTCGCCCTTGCCCATCGCCTCGGGATAGAACACCTGCGACTGCATCACCATGGTGCGCTCGTCGCAGGAATACAGGTGCTGCGCCTTGACCGAGCGGAAAGGCTTGCCCTCGGGCGTGGTCCGCGCCTTGGCGTACGAGTGCATCGACCACACCTTGCGCGTTTTGTCTTTCTTGATGACGCTACTTTTGTCGATGTAGAAGACTTCGCCCTTGGCGCCGCCCACCTTGGTCCATTGCGCCGCCTGGACCCAGCCCGACGCCGCCGCCGACATCACCAGCAGCGCGATCAATGCGGTTTTTTTCATGGCGTCACGGCACCAGCGGCTTTTTGGCCGCCTGTTTGCCCTTGATTTCGGCGACGGTCTTGTCGATCACGGACAAGCGGTAGTTCACGGCGGGGTGGTTGGCGGTGTAACCGTTCAGCACCGAGGCCGGATACTGGTTGGCCAGCCGCTGCCAGAAGGCGCGCGCCTGTGCCGTGTTGTAGCCGGCGCGCGCGACCATGTACAGCGACAGCGAATCGGCCGCCGCGTCGAGCTCCTGCGGCATCGGTTTGATGCCGGCCGTCCCGATCAGCATCGATACGTCCGGACGGACCGCGACCAGGTTGTCGATGATGCTGCCGACCGTGTAGGCCGAGCGCGTTTTGGCGGCGTGGCCCAGCACATTGTGCGCGATGTCCTTGGCCAGCACATAGGCGATCGCTTCGTCGGTCTGCGCGAAGTTGACCATGCCGCGCGTGATCATCACGCGCTGGCCGTCCGAATAGGCGTTGATGTTGTCCGAATTGCCGATGTCGATTTTGAAGGCGCACGCGCGCGTGACCGGCACCTTGAGCGCCTGGTTGCTGCCGTTGCGTTCGACGATCAGGTTGAGCGCCTGGTTGTTGGCCACCAGCGGCCCCAGAACCCCGGCGGCCTCGGTCTCGGCGTGCTGGCCGGTCGGCAGGCTCTTGCCCTCGGCCGCCAGCAGCACGTCGCCCTTGCGCAGGCCGACGCGCGCGGCGCCGCTGCCCGGCAGTACGCTGGCCACCTCGAGCCGGTCGCCGTAATTGAGCACGGCCTGGGCGGCGTCGACGAATTCGCCGGTGTACGAGTATTTGTTTTTGGCGGTGAAGCCGAGCAGGTTGCGTGCCTGGTTGCGGCACAGGTCCGCGTTGTTGATCAACAGCGGACCGGCGATGCGGTACAGGCGGTCCTGCAGCGCCACCATCTGGCCCAGCGCCTGGCGCGCGGCGGCCATCTTGGCGGTGACCACCGGCGCGCCTTCTTCGATGGTGCGCGCGACGGCCGGACCCTGTTCGGGTTCGGACGTCTGGGATGTGAAGGTCGAACAGGCCGACAGCGACAGCGCCGCTGCGATGGCTGGCAGGGATATAGTGGCGAATTTCTTCGAATTGTGTTGCTGGACCATCCCTAGTCTCCGTATTATTTTAGTGTTTTCCGGTGCTTCCAAAACCGCCGGCACCGCGTTCGCTGGTGTCGAATTCCTCGACGACGTTGAAACCGACTTGTGCGACCGGAACAATGATCAACTGCGCCAGGCGCTCCATCGGGTTCAGGGTGAAGGCGCTATTGCCACGGTTCCAAGTCGAGATCATCAACTGACCCTGATAATCGGAGTCGATCAAGCCTACCAGATTCCCCAATACGATGCCGTTCTTGTGGCCCATGCCGCTGCGCGGCAGGATCATGGCGGCGTAGCCGGGATCGGCGACGTGGATCGCCAGGCCGGTCGGGATCAGCACCGTCTGGCCGGCTTCGATGGTGATCGGCGCGTCGATGCAGGCGCGCAGGTCGAGGCCGGCGGAGCCCGGCGTGGCGTAGGCCGGCAGCTGGTCTTTCATGCGCGGGTCGAGGATTTTGACGTCGATGGTTTTCATACTTTTTGCTCAATTATTTTGCGAACAGCGAGTGCTGCGAGATGCGTTTGGAGATTTCGGAAATGAGCTGGCGCGCCAGGGTCAGCTTGTCGGCGCGCGGCAGTATCGTGTGGCCGTTTTCGTCGAACAGGATGATGGTGTTGTCGTCCTGGCCGAAGGTGTGGTGGCCGATGTTACCAACCAGCAGAGGAATGCCTTTTTTCTCGCGTTTGTCGGCGCCGAACTGGATCAGGTTTTCCGATTCGGCGGCAAAGCCCACGCAGTACGGATGGCCGGCCAGTGTGGTGCGCGCGGCAACGCTGGCCAGGATGTCCGGGTTCTGTTCGAACTTCAGGTCCGGCACCGAGCCGTCCGGGTTCTTCTTCAGTTTCTGCACGCTGGCGTTGGACACGCGCCAGTCGGCGACGGCCGCCACGGCGATGAAGATGTGCTGGTGGTCGACATTGGCCATCACCGCGTCGTGCATCTGCAGCGCGCTTTGGACGTTGATGCGCTGGACGCCGAACGGCGCCGGCAGCGCGGTCGGGCCGGACACCAGCACCACCTCGGCGCCGGCTTCGCGCGCCGCGCGCGCGACCGCGTAACCCATCTTGCCGGACGACAGATTGGTGATGCCGCGCACCGGGTCGATTGGCTCGAACGTCGGTCCGGCGGTGATCAGGATGCGTTTGCCGGCCAGGACCTTCGGCTGGAACGACGCGATCAGCTCCTCCAGCAGCTGCGCCGGTTCCAGCATGCGGCCCATGCCCACTTCGCCGCAGGCCTGGTCGCCGGCGGCCGGGCCGAAGATGACGATGCCGTCTTCCTCCAGCTGGCGGGCGTTGCGCTGGGTGGCGGGGTTTTGCCACATCTCGACGTTCATGGCAGGCGCCACCAGCAGCGGCACGCGGCGCGGACGCGCCAGGCACATGGTCGACAGCAGGTCGTCGCACACGCCGTGCGCCAGCTTGACCATAAAGTCGGCGGAGCAGGGCGCGATCAGGATGGCGTCGGCGTCTCGGGTGACGTCGATATGGGCCATGTTGTTGTCCACGCGCGGGTCCCACTGGCTGCTGAACACCTTGTTGCCGGACAAGGCCTGCATGGTGACGGCGGTGATGAAGTGGGCCGCGGCGTCGGTCATCACCACCTGCACCGAGGCGCCGGCCTTGGTCAGCGCGCGGCACAGGTCCGCCGCCTTGTAGCAGGCCACGCCGCCGGACAGGCCGAGGACGATTTTTTTACCAGTCAGTTCCATCATGCCGCTCTCCCGCTTATTTGTTAACGCGCCGCAGTTCGTCGAGGATGAACAGCGCCGCGCCGATGCAGATGGCCGAGTCGGCGACGTTGAACGCCGGGAAGTGGCCCAGGCCGGCCCAGTGGAAATCGAGGAAGTCGACCACGTGGCCGTACATCAGCCGGTCGATGACGTTGCCGATGGCGCCGCCCAGGATCAGCGACAGCGCCCACGAGAACATGCGCTGGCCGCCGTGCTTCTTGAGCAGGATGATGATGTAGACCGCCGCCGCGATGCCGATGGCGGTGAAGAAGTAGCGCTGCCATCCGCCGCTGTGCTGCAGGAAGCTGAAGGCCGCGCCCTTGTTATAGGCCAGCACCAGGTTGAAGAACGAGGTGATGAATTTTTCCTCGCCAAGCTGGAACATCCTGGTGATGGTGATCTTGGACAGCTGGTCGAGCAGGATGATGATGAAGGCGATACCGAGCCACGGCATCAGGCTGGACGAAGACTTGGTCGGGAAGATTTTTTTAGTGGCCATAAAATATCAGAGTGGTTCGTGGCGGCGGCGCCGCCGATTCCGCGGGAATCGGCGGCCCCAATATTAAGCGAACTTGCGTTTTTCGCCCGCACCGAACAGATTGCTGTGGCAACGGCCGCAAAGTGTCGGATGGTCGGCGTGGCTGCCCACGTCGGCGCGGTAGTGCCAGCAGCGCTCGCACTTCTCGGCGATGGAGGCGGCCACTTCGACCGCTTCATCGGCTTCGGCGGCCACTTCGACGGCTTGCGCCAGCGACGTGATGAAGACGAACTTGAGGTCGTCCTCCAGGCTGGCCAGCAGCTTGTACTTGTCGCCGGCGGCCTTGATCGTCAACTCCGCCTGCAGCGACGAACCGATCGCGCCCGAGGTGCGCAGGTCTTCCAGTTGCTTGGTGACGTCGGTGCGCACCGCGCGCAGCGCCGTGTACTTGGCCAGCAGCGCCTCGGCGTCGGCCAGTTCCGGCAGCTGCCACCAGGTTTGCGTGAAGATGGTCTCGCCGCTGGCCTGGTACGCCTCGTCGCCGGCGAAGATGGCCCAGGCCTCCTCGGCGGTGAACGACAGCGCCGGCGCCATCACGCGCAGCAGGCTTTGCGTGATGTGCCACAGCGCCGTCTGCGCCGAACGGCGCGCGTGCGACGTCACGGCCGACGTGTACAGGCGGTCCTTGAGGATGTCGAGGTAGAAGCCGCCCAGGTCTTCCGAGCAGAAGTTCTGCAGCTTGGAGTACACCGGCTGGAATTCGTACTGTTCGAAGTGGGCTTCGATTTCCTTTTGCAGCGCGGCCATGTTGGCGATCGCGTAGCGGTCGATCTCCAGCAGCTCGGTCACCGGCACGGCGTCGCGCGCGTGGTCGAAGTCCGAGATGTTCGCCAGCAGGAAGCGCAGCGTGTTGCGGATGCGGCGATACGCTTCGGTCACGCGCTTGAGGATCTCGTCGGAGATCGACAGCTCGCCGGTGTAGTCGGTCGAGGCGATCCACAGGCGCAGGATGTCGGCGCC
>JBDSKP010000452.1:0-2827 GCA_039916925.1 Duganella sp. | reverse complement strand
GGCTAGTTATATTAAAAAAGCCCCATCAGCCTGAACGCGATCTTGAGCGCGTTCAGGCTGATGGGGCTTTTTTTCGTTTCTGAAACACGTAGGGCGGATTAGGCGGAACGCCGTAATCCGCCAATGCATGCGCCGCCGACGGCCTATTGCACCTGCTCCCAACGCAAGCCGAATTTCGCCAGGTACTTTTTCAGCCGGTCGGCGTCGCGTGATACGGCATACAGCTTACGGCCGGCGTCCCATATCGTCTTCGATTGCCGGCATACCGCGATCACCGCAGCCAATTGCATACTGTCGAACAAATCCAACCCCGCAGCTCCTTCATTGCCCATCAATTGCGACAAGCCGACATCTCCGGCTGCCGGCGCACCGCCAGTTTGAGCCGGGGAAGATTTGCGCCGGCGACTATGAGTTTGCCATCGGCACCGCCGGCAGCTGCACGCTGGTATTGCAGACGGTCTTGCCGGCGTTGCTGTTCGCCGACGCGCCGTCACGCGTGCGGCTCAGTGGCGGCACGCACAATTCCATGGCGCCGCCGGTGCATTTCTGCAGCGCGCCTACGGCCGCGTGCTGGAAGCAATGGGCGCGGGCATGGAGATTCGCCTGACCCGCTTCGGCTTCTGTCCGGCAGGCGGCGGCGAGCTGGTCGCCGAGGTTCAGCCTTGCGCGGTGCTGCGACAGCTCGACTTGTTGCAACGTGGCGCGCGCCGTCTCGGCTATGCGGAAAGTTTTGTCGCCGGCGTGCCCGTTAGCGTGGCCAAGCGGGAACTGGCCTGCATCGGCCAAGGCATGGGCTGGGAGGATGAGCAATTGCTCGCCTGCGTACTGCCCGCCGAGTACGGACCGGGCAACGCTTTGCTGGTGACGTTGGAGTACGAGCATGTCACCGAGGTCTTCCCCGGTTTTGGCGAAAAGGCGGTGCGCGCTGAAACTGTGGCGAAACTGACGCTGGAGCGCGCGCCGTTATATCGCCTCCGGCGCCGCCGTTGGCGAATGGCTGGCGGACCAGATCATGTTGCCGATGGCCCTGGCGGGCGGCGGCGCTTTCACCGCCGACAAGCTGTCGCTGCACGCGCTGACCAACGCGGAGGTGATCGCCCGCTTCCTGCCCGTGCGTTTCGCTTTTGAATCGACGGAACGCGTGTACACGGTACGCGCCACGCCGATTGACCGCTGACTTCCCCGCCTAGAAATTGAAGCGCGCGCTGAACGAGTACAGCGACACTTCGGTTTTGCTCAGATAGCTGAAGTCCGCGCCGATCGACCAGTGGCGGTTGAAGGCGTAGCTGACGCCGACGCCGACCATCGGGTCGGTCTCATCGCGGTCGGGCAGGTCGCCGCGGGTGGCATGCATCGAGGTGCGGCCGACGCCGGCTCGGCCGTACAGGCTGAAGCGCTCGTTCAGCGGCACCGTGCCTTGGACGGCGATGCCGTAGGTCCGCTCCGGGTAATAGCCGGCCTCGGTGAACAGGCCGCGGAACGGATCGAAGCTCAGGCTGCGCGTGTAGACGTCGAAGCCGAAGTTGGGCAGGTACTGGTAGCCGATCGCGCCGCCCAGCGAAATGTCGCTACTGTTGTCGGCATATTTGGACGCGACGGAGGCGCGGCCGGCGGTGGCGCCGACATACACGCCCGGCTCGAACGGCGCCGCGGTGGAGGGGCCGGCCACGGCCAATGCGGCGGCCGCGATGATGAAGCATCGCATAAATTCCTTTGAAGGTAAGATCGAATATCGCGGTATTGGTTAATTTGCAATGCCGCCCTGGTCGTATCCTACGCTTAAATTATCTTTACGGCAACCTTGTAATTTGCGCCGGCTGGGGCGCGAGCATGCGCCGCATCGCTTCGGCCTCCTCGCCGGGGCTGCGGCCGAAGTAGCGCTTGAATTCGCGACTGAATTGCGACGGGCTTTCGTAGCCCACCTTGGCCGACGCCGCCTGGGCGGTCATCTCGTTGCGCGCCATCAGCAGCCGCGCCTGGTGCAGCCGCGCCGATTTCAGGTACTGAATCGGCGAGCAGTGCGTCGCCGACTTGAAATGGACGTGGAAGGCGGGAACGCTCATGTTGGCTTCGGCCGCCAGCATGCCGACGTCCATGTCGGCCGCGTAGTCGGCGTGGATGCGGCGCAGCGCCTTGGCGATACGCCCGAACTGGCCCTGGCTGGTGAGCGCCGCGCGCAGCGCCGCCCCCTGCTCGCCCATCAGCACACGGAAGCAGATCTCGCGCACGATGGCCGGGCCGAGCACGCGCGCCTCCAGTGGCGAACTCAGCGCCTCCATCAGCCGCAGCACCGTCTCGCGCAGGCGCTGATCCATACGGGTGGTCATCATGCCCTTGGGCATGGCCGGCATCTCGTTGGCGGTCTGGTCGATGGCGAACATCAGGTCGGCCAGGGTGGTGCGGTCGACGCGGATGACAAGGCCCATGAACGGTTCCTCGACCGACGCCTCGGTCGCGCTGATGAACGGCGTCGGGATGGCGACCACCAGGTAGTGATCGGCGTCGAACTGCAGCACGTCGTTGCCGAAATGGGCGCGCTTGCGGCCCTGCAGCACGATGGCGATGCACGGATCGGACATGACGGGCGCCTTGGTCACGCTTTGGGTGGCGCGCGTCAGGCGCACGTCCTCCAGTGCCGTCTCGGTGTAGCCGTCGTGTATCGCCAGGCTGGTGTGCAGCGCGATCATGCGTTCCAATTGATGTCCCTCCAAAAAATACGATGGTGAATAGGAATGATCTATCAAAGGGGCCGCGCTGGCTACCGGGCTCTCGTCGATCTATAGGATTAGGCAAGAAACGCATAGGCATGTGCATTCGCAACAAACGG
>JBDSKP010000451.1:0-4296 GCA_039916925.1 Duganella sp. | reverse complement strand
CCTGCGGCAGCAGGCCGGCGTCAAGATCGCGCATAGCGCGGTGTTGGGCTGGAGCCTGGGCGGCGCCACCGCGATGGTGGTCGGCGGCAGGCATCCCGAATGGTTCCGCAGCATGGTGCTGTGGTCCACGCCGAGCGGCGACCTGTATAAATACTTCATGTCGAAGCCGACGGCGCAAAAGGCGGTGCGCGACGGCGTAGCCTCGGAGGTGGTGCCGGGCTGGAAAACCATCGTCACCAAGCGCGAATTTTACGAAAGCTTCAAAGGCGTGGATTTAGACAAGGCGCTGGCCGGCTATCCGGGAGCGTTTTTGACGGTCCGCGGCAGCAAGGACCACCTGCCACAGCGCGACCTGGACCTGATCCGGATCGCCCCGGGCAAACCGGCGCAAGCGGAGACAATCGACGGCGCCGACCACGTGTTCAACGTGTTCGAGGCGAACAGCCCGGTGCCGCAACGGGTGATCGACATCACGGCGGAATGGCTGGCGCGCACCATGTAAGGTGGGCGCCTGGCCACCGTGTCATTTTCGCTCACCGACCACGATATCGATCGTATTCTCCAACCAAATCCCCAGGTTGGGCGTACGTCCCCGCTGCCCCGACGGTCCCAGCTCATTCGGCGGATTGAACTTCGTCCCGATCGGCAGAATCGCGTTCAAGAACGAGATATCCCCCGGCGGGAAATCCATATGCGTGCCCATGGGCTCAAACCCGCCGCCGCTGGCCTCCCTCGGCGTGAACACCCGCAGCGCGATATCGTCGCTGTGGTTGATGAACATGATCGGTAGGTTCCTGGTGGCCAGCTCCGCCCAGTACACCTTGTCATGGAAGCCCTTAAACTCCGGATAATTCCACGACAACCCGGTGATGGTATCGTTATACCCCTTCTGCCACACATCGAACTCCACGCCCTGCGTGCGGTTCTTCCAAACGCGATACGGACCACGCCCCAGCCAGCGCATCGACTCCACCTGCGCGTCAGGATAGTCGAAGGTGACGCCCAGCGCATCGGCAGGCTTGCCGCCCTCCATGCCGTAGGCATAGTTCACGCTCAAGGTACCCGCCGCGTTGAGCCGCCAGTTAACCTTGTGCAGATTGCCGCTGAATTCCGCCTGCACCACCACGTCGTTGCCATCGCGTCGCGCCGCGATGCCCTTCAAAGTCGCCGTCCCCGCCACCAGGCGCGGACCGTTCGTCAGCGGCACCACGACATCGCCCTTTTTCAGCGAGCGCAGATAGCCGGTGGCCTTGTCGACGACGGCGCTCAGCGCGCCGGCCTTCAGCTCGAAGCCGTCCGCCTGCTCTGTGACCGTCGCAGCCGCCGCAGCCGATGCCGCCGGCTGCATCCGCTGCGCGACCTTCTGCGCGCTGGCGATCATCCACGACCACGTATAAATCTCGCGGCCATCGCGGTCCGTCGCCGTGAAGTACAGCGCGTCCTGCCGCGCCCAATCGGCCGGCAAGGCGATGCTGGTGGTGCCGCGCATGCCGGCGGCGACATCGGGCGCCCTGGCGCCACCCTTGGCCACGACCGTGTGGCCGGCGTCGCGGCCGAACGTCACCAACCGCCAGCTCAACTTGACCTGATTCAGATTGGTCATGTCGTAGCGGTTCTCCAGCGTGATCCTGCCATCGAAGGTCGGCGGCAGGAAGGCCATCTCCGACAACGGCAAATACAACGGCGTCCAGATTTTTTTCACCGCGTAGTAGCTGCCTTCCTTCTCGCGATACGGTCCGACGATGCCGTCCGGGGCCAGGTTGCCGGCGACGTCGATCTCGCCGTTCTTATCGTCGCGAACGATGCCCTCGTCGGCGAAGGACCAGATGAAGCCACCCGCGCTCAGCGGATTGGCCAGCATCTCCTTCCACCAATCGTCCAGGCTAGCGCCGGCGCCGCCGTCATACAGGCCATGCAGAAATTCGGTCGGCATGAACACATCGCGGCCGTGGAACAGCGACGTCGCGCAGCAGTCGTAGGTCGGGTAGTGGGCCGTGTCGATGCCGCCGAAGTTGGCCCAGGGGTGGATCACCGGGCGGTTCTGCGTGTCCCACTGGGCGAACAGCTTGTCCAGGTCGTGATTGAAGCCGCCCTCGTTGCCGTTGGCCCAGAAGACGATCGACGGGTGGTGCTGGTCGCGCTGAACCAGTTCCTTCACCAGCGGCGTGGCGACGTCGGTGTCGTAGAACTTCTGCCAACCGGTCAGCTCGTCGATCACGTACAGCCCCACTTCATCGGCCACGTCGAGGAAATGCGCGTCCGGCGGGTAGTGGGACATCCGCACCGCGTTCATATTCATGTCCTTCATCAGCTTCGCGTCCTGGTAGCTCAGCTCCTTGCTGCTGGCGCGGCCTGAGGTCGGCCAGATCGTATGCCGGTTCGATCCCTTCAGGCGCACCTTGTAGCCGTTGACGTACACGCCGTCGCGCTGCCGCAGCTCGATGGTGCGAAAGCCGATGGTCTTGCTGACTTCATGCAGCACCTTCCTGCCGCTGACCAGCTGGAAGTTCACCTTGTAGCGCTGCGGATTCTCCGCCGACCATGGCGTCACCTTCGCGACATTCCCCTGCAGATGCGCCTTGCCGTCGACGACCGGCGCCACCATCTCCTTGCCGAGCGCCTTGCCATCGAGCGTGGTCACGCGGGCGACGACCTTGCCATCCGGTTGGCCGGCCAGGGGTTTGGCCAACAAGACATCGGCGCTGAAATCGCCATTGTGGCGCGCATCGAGGCTGATGCGGTCGATATTGTCTTGAGGCTTGGCCTCCAGCCACACGGGCCGGTAAATCCCGCTGAACAGCCAGAAATCGCCGCTGCGCTCGGCGCGGTTGACCGACGCGTTGGCCGAGAAGCGATTGACCGTCACCTCCAGCTGATTGCTCTGGCCCGGCTTCAGCAGCGTCGAGATATCGTAGCGGAACTCGTAGAACCCGCCCTGGTGGACGGCGCCTGCGGGCTGGCCGTTGATCTTGACCAGCGTATCGGTCATCGAAGCGCCGAACACGATGTCGATCCGCTTGCCGCTCCAGTCGGCCGGCACGTCGAACTTGTAGCGGTAGATGCCGGTGGTGTCCGGCGCCGGGTCCTTGCCCCAGTCGATGAAGTAGCGGTAGGTGCCGAAGCCCTCCATCTCCCAGTTCGACGGCACCGGTATCGTCTTCCACGAGCCGCTATTGCGTCCGCCGTTGACCATGAATTCCCAGTCGACGCGATGGTCTTTGTCGGTGCCGCTCAAATACCGCACTTGCGTCACTTCCGCAAAAGCCAGTCCGCTCAGTGCCAGCAGCAGCGTTCCAAGGACCCGTCGCATCATAGTTTTTCTCCCAGACGTTTGCTCTCCCCGACTTTGAGATCGAGCGGTATGACCTTGTCGCCGTAACGCACCTTGCCGGCGCCTTCGCCGGCCGTGCGGCGTATGGTGGCGGAGGCCAGCTTGCCGTTCTTCCAAGCCAGATCGACTTCGTAACCGCCGCGCGCGCGCAACCCCTTGACCGAGCCGGTGGCCCAGGCGGAAGGCAGCGCCGGCAGCAGGTGCAATTCGCCCGTCTGCGACTGCAGCAGCATTTCGCAGATCGCGGCGGTGGCGCCGAAGTTGCCGTCGATCTGGAACGGCGGATGCGCGTCGAACATGTTGGCGTAGGTGCCGCCGGCGTTGTTCGTTTCCGTCCCCTGCCCGCTTTGCTGCGCGGCGCGCGCGCCGGGCTTCGCCAGCTGCCCGCGCAGCATCTTGTACGCGTGGTCGCCGTCGAGCAGACGCGCCCAGTAGGCCGTCTTCCACGCCATCGACCAGCCGGTGCCGGCGTCGCCGCGGCTCTCCAGCGATTTGCGGGCGGCGGCGGCCAGTTCCGGGGTTTTGGTCGGCGAGATCTGGCGCCCTGGGAAGACGCCGAACAAATGCGACACGTGGCGGTGCGTGTCGCCCGGCTTGTCCAGCACCGGATCGTCCTTCTTCTCCTCCATCCATTCCAGCAGCTGGCCCCAGCTGCCGACGCGCGGCGCGGCCAGCTTGTCGCGCAGGCCGGCCACCTGGTCGCGGAACCGCACGTCACCCAGGACGTCGGCCGCTTCGACCGTGTTGTTGAACAGGTCCCAGATGATGGACTGGTCGTAGGTCACGCCGTCCTCGATCGGGCCATGCTCCGGCGACCAGCCCAGCGGCGCGACCAGGCGGCCGTCGGGCAGCGCCTTCAGATAGTCCTGCCAGAAGGCGACCGCCTCCTTCATCACCGGATAGGCCACTTCGCGCAGATAGGTTTTGTCCTGGGTGTACGCATAGTGCTCCCAGAAGTGCTGGGC
>JBDSKP010000450.1:0-2662 GCA_039916925.1 Duganella sp. | reverse complement strand
TACACCACCAATACGTCGGCATCCGGACCGTTGGTAATCCACATCTTGGTGCCGTTGAGCACCCAGCGGTCGCCCTTCCATTCGGCGCGCAGCTTCATCGACACCACGTCGGAACCGGCGTTCGGCTCGGACATCGCCAGCGCGCCGACATGGTCGCCGGAGACCAGCTTCGGCAGATACTTCGCCTTCTGCTCGGCGCTGCCGTTGCGGCGGATCTGGTTGACGCAGAGGTTGGAATGCGCGCCGTAGGACAGCCCGACCGAGGCGGATGCTCGCGAGATTTCTTCCATCGCAATGATGTGGGCGAGGTAGCCCATGCCCGTGCCGCCGTATTCCTCGTCGACGGTGATGCCCAGCAAGCCCAGGTCGCCCATCTTCTTCCACAAGTCCATCGGAAACTGGTCGCTGCGGTCGATCTCGGCAGCGCGCGGCGCGATCTCGGCCTGCGCGAACTGCTGCACCGTATCGCGCAGCGCGGCGATATCGTCGCCATGGTCGAAACTGAGGCCGGGAAGATTGATGAATGAATTTGCCATGACGTCCCTGTGATTAACGATGGAGTAGGCGCGGCGTCCAGGATGCGCTTGCCGCGGCGTAAAACTGGACCTGAGTATAGCTCACGAAAACTTGGGCCGTCATCAAATTATCGACCACGGCTTTTGGTTTGCAAAACAGAAGAATCGGCATCAGAACTGGGCGGATGACATTTGAGCTTTGCTCAAATTCCCGGCAGATAAAGCCGGCGCTGGTGGAAGGGGCGGTATGCCGGCATTGGCTTGCGGTCCTGGATGCAGGCCAATGCGGATAAGAAATGTCGAATATGCAGTAGGTAAGACTTGGGGAGAGTCGCCTACATCCCGTCCTGCGCGGCTTCCTCGCCCATGCGCTTCGGGCTTTCCTGCCTGTGCCCCTGGGACTTGCCCTTGATCTTCTGCACCTGGCGGTCGAGTTTGTCCACCATCATGTCGATGGCGGCATACAGGTTTTCCGCATAGCATTCGGCATGCAGCACGTCGCCCTTGATGCGCAGGTTGACTTCGGCCCGCTGGCGTTTGTCCTTCTCGGCCGGCGCCTCGATACCGAGAATCACGGCCACGTCGATCACCTGATCAAAATGGCTGATCACGCGATCCAGCTTGGCTTCCACGTATTCCCTGATGGCTGGCGTGAGGTCGAGGTGCTGACCTGTAATCAGAATATTCATGCGTTTCTCCTTTTCCACTGTGGAGCCGGTATGAGTTGGGGACCGGTAAATGGTTCATCGACATATCCGGGAGATTGATCGTATGCAAATAAAATTGCTTTAAAGTAAAGCGGACACGGCAGTCCGGGTTCAACCGCCCAGCTTGCTGAGCACGAAGGCGGCCAGAAAGCCGGCGACGGTAATGAAGCCGGCAAAATTGTGCGCCACCTCGAATGCTTCCGGAATCATGGTGTCTGCCAGCATGGCCAGTATTGCGCCAGCCGCAACGGCGGTCGTGGCGGCGACGATTTCGTCGGAAAAACCCTGGAACACGGTATACCCGACAATGGCGGCGATGCCCGAGATCGCCGCAATGCCCGCCCATATGCTGAAGATGTAGGTGGCGCTGCGCCCGGCCTTTTTCATGCCGGCGGCGCTGGACAGGCCTTCGGGTATGTTGGACAGGAAAATGGCGATCACCGCCACCATGCTGACCGCGCCGCCCTGCAGCATGCTCAGGCCGATGACGATGGATTCGGGCACGCCGTCGAGCAATGCGCCGACCGCGATGGCGAGGCCGCTGCCGGCATTTTCTTTTTCGGACGGCTGGTGGCCGCCGGAACGCTTCCGGTGCTTGGCGCCCCATTTGTCGAGAAACCAGTTGGCTGCCGTGTAAACGCCTGCGCCGCCAAGAAAACCGATCGCCGTGGAATCGAAGCCGCCCTTGCGAAAGGCTTCATCCATCAGTTCGAACGACAGGGCCGAGATCAACACACCGCTGCCGAAAGCCATGATGGCGGCGATCAGGCGCTGCGGCACATCGATGAAGTAGGCAATGGCGGCGCCGATCAGCAGCGCGGCGCCGGCGACGAATCCCCAGAAGCCGGCCTGCGCCCAAAGTGGAATGCTACTCATCGGTGTCCTTTCATAACAGCAGAATCAAAGGTTGGCGCTGACGAAGGAAGTCCGACATGGCCGTCGCAATGGACGGCCGTTGGCAAACATCGCGGCGCCGAATGTTGGGCTTCGCCGCGCTCTGCGCCAACCTGCGCGCTACATCGCAGATGCCTGCAGCCGCATCGTCGGCGTGATCTGGCGCGGGTCGGTGCGCAACTCCAGCAGCGCCGGCCTGCCGCTGGCGCGGGCGCGTTCGAACGCAGCGGCGAAGGCGTCGGTGCTTTCCACCAATTCGCCATAGGCGCCGAAGGAATGGGCGAGCGCGACGAAGTCGGGATTATGGATATCGGTAGCGCTGATGCGGCCAGGAAACCGCTTTTGCTGGTGCATGCGTATCGTGCCGTACATGCCGTTGTTGACGACGATGACGATGCACGGCGCGTCGTACTGCATCGCGGTCGCCAGTTCCTGCGGATACATCAGGAAGCAGCCGTCGCCAGCCAGGCAGACCACGTCGCGCTCCGGATGCCGCAGCTTGGCCGCGATGGCGGCGGGAAAACCGTAGCCCATTGCGCCGCAGGT
>JBDSKP010000449.1:0-5291 GCA_039916925.1 Duganella sp. | reverse complement strand
GCGCGTATGAAAAAATCGAGGTGGTGGTGTATGGCATGTTCGCCATCGGCTTCGTGGGTTTTTTGATTTGTTCGATGATGTTCGGCGCCTATATCGGCAACAGCCTGGTGACGCCGATCATGGCGCTGGCCTCGGCGGTGCAGTCGCGCCGGCGCGATTTGCCGTTGCGGGACAGCGCCGACGAGCTCGGTATCCTGGCGCGGGCGTTTTCCGCCCGTACCAGCGAGTTGACCGAAGTTCTGGACCGTGAGCGGTTTTTCACCGGGGATGTGAGCCACGAGCTGCGCACGCCGCTGACGGTGATCACCGGCGCGGCGGAAATCCTGATGACGCAGGCCCATGAAAACCCCGCCATCCACGCCGCTTCCGAGCGCATTTACCGCGCCGCGCGCGACGCCTCCGACTCGATCACCGTGCTGTTGCGCCTGGCGCGCTCGCCGGACATGCTGGAGATGACGTCGGTTTCGGCCGCCGAGTTGGCCGCCGAGGAGGCCGCGCGCTGCCAAACCTTGACTTCCGCCAAGCCGTTGACGTTGCGCTACGCCGGCGGCGACGATTTTATGATCCACGCGCCGCGCGAACTGTTGATCGCCGCCATCGGCAATCTGGTCAGAAATGCTTGTCTCTATACCATGCGCGGTGAAGTGGCCGTGCGCCTGGCTGGACGCTCGCTGGTGGTCGAAGACAGCGGTCCCGGCCTGCCGGCGGCGGCCCGCGCGCGCCTGCTCAACGAGGCCATCCCGGCCAGCGCCAGCGGCTCGTCCGGCACCGGCCTGGGCTTGGGGCTGGTGCAGCGCATTTGCGCCTATCTCGGCGCGGACCTGGCGTACAGCGAGCGGCCGGGCGGCGGCAGCGTGTTTGAAATTCGCTTTCCATAGGGAATTTAACGTAAAATTAACGCATCGTTGACGCGGAGTTGACTGGCTGTTGGTTATCGTTGAGGCTGGAATTCAGGAGCCTCTGTTGAACGTACACCCGAACTTAACTCTTAGCCATCGCTCGCGGTTGTCTCCGTTCCTGCGCATCAAGTCACTTCTACGTTTGCCTCGCGTCCGCGTGCAATACCTGAGCCTGGCGGCGGCGGCCTTCCTCGTACTGGTTTATAACTTTAGTTTCTGGCAAACGTTCTTCGCCGCCACCGGCGGCGCCCAGCTGGCCAACGTGCCGTTGTATGTCGCCGCGTTCATCTTGCTGGCGCTGACGTTCAACGCCTTTCTGACCCTGTTCAGCTTCCGGTATGTGCTCAAGCCGGTGTTGATCGTGCTGTTTTTCGTCAGCGCCTTCAGCAGCTATTTCATGAACCGCTACGGCATCGCCATCGACGCCTCGATGATGCAGAACGTGATCGAGACCGATGTCCGCGAGGCCACCGAGCTGCTGAACTGGAATATGGTGTTGACCGTCGCGCTGCTCGGCGTGCTGCCATCGGTCCTGGTGTGCCGCCTCAAGCTGGAGTTTCCGACCTTGCGCCGGGCGCTGCTGCTCAATCCCGCCGTCATCGTCGTCTCGCTGCTGGTCGCCGGCATGCTGGTGATGGTGTTCTTCAAGACGCTGGCGCCGGCCGTGCGCGAGTACCGCCAGATGCGCTTCCTGCTGACGCCGACCAACGTGATTCAGGCGGGTAACTCCTATATCAAGCATAAGTTGGCGCGCGCGACGGTGATCGCGCCGCTCGGCAGCGACGCCATGAAAGGCACGCTGTGGGCGGGTCAGAAGCGCCGCACCGTGACCATCATGGTGGTCGGCGAAACCGCGCGGGCGATGAACTTCTCGCTCAACGGCTACCCGCGCGACTCCAATCCGCGACTGGCGCGCGAAGCCGGCCTGCTCAATTTCAGCCAGGTGCAATCGTGCGGCACGGCCACGGCCATTTCCGTTCCCTGCGTGTTCTCCGGTTTCGCCCGTGTCGATTATTCGGAGGACAAGGCCAAGGCGCAGGAAGGATTGCTTGACGTCCTCAGCCATGCCGGCCTGCAGGTGCTGTGGCGTGACAATAATTCGGGCTGCAAAGGCGTGTGCGACCGCGTCGCCTACGAGGACATGTCGCAGCCGAAGGCCGGCGATCCGTTCTGTAACGACGAGGAATGCTACGACGAGCGCATGCTGCAGGGCTTGCCGGAGCTCATCCACAACGCCAAGCGCGATCTGGTCATCGTGCTGCACCAGAAGGGCAGCCACGGGCCGGCTTACTGGAAGCGTTATCCGGCGGCTTTTCGGCGCTTCGGCCCGGTGTGCACCAGCAACGAGCTGGAAAAGTGTTCGCAGGAGTCGATCGTGGCGGCCTACGACAACACCATCGCCTATACCGACTATTTCCTGAGCAAGACGATCGACCTGCTGCGCGCCGCCGGTGGGGCTGACAACGTCGATACCGCCTTCATGTACTTCTCGGACCATGGCGAATCGCTGGGCGAAAAGAATATGTATCTGCACGGCGCGCCGTATTTCATCTCGCCGGAGGAACAGCGCCACGTGCCGTTCATGCTGTGGCTGGACGAGGGGTATCGCGGCCGCTTCAACCTGGACCAGCGTTGCCTGGAGGCGCGGCGCGGGCAGGAGTTCTCGCACGACAACGTGTTCCACTCCTTCCTCGGCATGCTGAACATCAGTACCGCCGTCTATAACCCTCAACTCGATATCTTCCATGCCTGTACGCTCGCTAATCAGTCTTAAACGAGGCGGCGCGCCGCGTACCATCGACACTGTATTGATACTCACGGGCATGCTGATCCTGTGGATCGGTAGCTACAGCTCGATCGACCTGACACTGGCCGACGCCATGTTCGACCGCGCCAGCGGAACCTTTCCCTGGCGTCACGCCTGGCTGGCGGAGGGGTTCAATCACGGCATATTGAAGACCATCCTGCAGGTCCTGGCCGTCATGGCAGTGTCGCTGGCCGTGTGGGACTGGGTGCGGCCACGGCCGGGCTGGGACGCGCCGCGCCGCACCGGCGTGCGGGTGCTGGCGTTGTCGGCGATTCTGGTGCCCACTGCTATTAGCGTTCTGAAGCACTTCAGCGATTCGCATTGCCCATGGGATTTGCAGCGTTACGGCGGCCGCGAGCCGTATGTGCGTCTGCTGGAGATGCTGCCGGCCGGTGTGGCGCCCGGGCAGTGCCTGCCGGCGGGGCACGCGTCCAGCGCCCTGTGGTTGCTGGCGCTGGCCGTGTTCTGGCTGCCGCATCGTCCGCGGATGGCCGCCGCCGTGGGCGGCGCGATGCTGCTGTTCGGCCTGGCCGTCGGCTGGATGCAGCAATTGCGCGGGGCGCATTTCCTGACCCACACCCTGTGGTCGATCTGGATCGCCGTGTTCATTGTCGATTTCCTGTATAGCATGCTCAAGTCCTCTGAACGTCCTGCGGAATTGGCCTGATTGCCGAAAGTGGGTCACAATCCTGTCGAGTTGTCGCTTTGACCAAACACAGGAGCAATATGAACGAGCAGATTGCCAGGGACGTCGTCCTGGTGCGCGCCATTGAATTGGCCGACCAGAAGAAAGAAGTGCTCAGCGAGGATGACCGCATGTACGCCAGCCGCAGCGCGCGCGAGCTGGCGCAATGGCAGGCCTCGGACAAGCAGGCGGACGTGACGTCCGACGATTTTCTGCAGCAACGTTCCGAACTGATACTGAAACGCCTTGGCGAGCGCGCGCCGGCGTTTGCCGGTTTCGCCAGGCGCTCCACCGGTTTGCGGGCGCTGGCGTGGCTGTTGCCGGTGCTGGCCCTGGCGCTGGGCGCCGCGCTGGACCGCATCACCGATCCGCACCGCGTCGATTTGCTGTCGGCGCCGCTGCTGCTGATCATCGCCTGGAACCTGCTGGTTTATCTGGGGCTGCTGGTGGGCCTGTTCATTCCGCGCGGGCAGGGCGGACAGGCGTCGGGGCTGATCCGGCGCCTGAGCGTGGGCAAACTGGCCGTGCCGCGCAAGGTGCCTCCGGCGCTGGCGACCGGCTTGCTGGGCTTTATGGGCGAGTGGTCGCAACTGAGCGCCACACTGACCAAAGCCCGACTGGGCCGCACCATCCACCTGAGCGCGGCCATGTTCGCCCTCGGCGCGGTGCTCTCTTTATATGGTCGTGGCCTGCTGTCGCAATACGCCGCCGGCTGGGAGAGCACTTTCCTTGACGCCACCCAGGTGCATGGCCTGCTGTCGTTCCTGTTCGCGCCGGCCGTCGCCGTGTTCCATTTGCAGGGATTCAGCCTGGCCGAGATCGAGGCGTTGCGTTTTCCGCAGACCACGGCGCCCGCCGGCGGCGCGCGCTGGGTCCATCTGTACGCGGCGACCATCTTCCTGCTGGTCGTGCTGCCACGCCTGGGGTTGGCGCTGGCCGCCCACTGGCGCGCGGCGCGGCTGACCGGGCGATTCCCGATCGACCTCGATCAACCGTATTTCCGCAAGTTGAACGAGACCATCGGCGCGGCCACCGGTGGCATGCTGCGCGTGCTGCCGTTCAGCTTTACCGTCGACGAGGCGCGCCACCGGGGCCTGGGGCAGATCGCCGTCATGCTGTTTGGCGAGCAGGGCCGCATGATGCTGCGGCCGTCGACGTCGTATGGCGAGGAGCCGCGGGAAGTGCTGCGTGACGTCGACCTCAACGATCCGAACGTGACCATGACGGCGGTGCTGTTCAACCTGACGGCGACGCCGGAAAAGGAAAACCACGGGGCGTTTCTCGATTATCTGGTCAAGACGTCGCCGCGCGGCATCGCCGTGCTGCTCGACGAGTCGGCCTATCTGGAGCGCATGGGCGGGCCCGACGACCAGCGCGGGCTGGTCGAGCGGACGGCGCTGTGGCAGCAGTTCTGTCATTTCCACCAGACCACGGCCACCGTCGTTAATTTGCTCAATCCTTCCATCCACCCGCTCGACGCCGGCGTCGGGCTGAAACTGTCGGCTGCCGCATGAGTGTTTCGATCGAAAAGACCGATGACGCGGTGCAAATCCAGTTTGCGCTGATTTCGCACACCAATAACGGCAAGACCACCCTGGCGCGCACCTTGGTCGGCATGGACATCGGCGAAGTGCGCGACGCCGCCCATGTGACCATCTTCGCCGAATCGCACACCTTGCTGACGACGCCGCAGGGCGACAGCTTGCAACTGTGGGACACGCCGGGTTTTGGCGATTCGGTGCGCCTGCTCAGGCGGCTGGGGCAGTCGGGCAACCCGATCGGCTGGTTCCTGCGGGAAGTGCTGGACCGCTACCGCGACCGGCCGTTCTGGCTCAGCCAGAATGCCTTGCGCACCGCCAAGGAATCGGCGGACGTCGTTCTTTATCTGGTCAACTCCTCG
>JBDSKP010000448.1:0-7986 GCA_039916925.1 Duganella sp. | reverse complement strand
GGCCGCCACGTGGGTGAACATCGCCAGCGAGACGTCGAAGTGGTTGTTCGAGTGCGAACCCCAGGTCAGGCCCCATTCGTGGCACATCTGCGCCACCCGCACAGAGCCGTGCATGGTCCAGAAGTGCGGGTCGGCCAGCGGGATGTCGACCGATTGCAGCTGGATCGCGTGGCCCAGCTCGCGCCAGTCGGTGGCGATCATATTGGTGGCCGTCGGCAGGCCGGTGGCGCGGCGGAATTCGGCCATCACTTCGCGGCCGGAGTAGCCGTTCTCGGCGCCGCACGGATCTTCCGCGTAGGCCAGCACGTCGTGCTGGTCGCGGCACAGGCGGATCGCGTCCTTGAGCAGCCAGCCGCCATTGGGATCGAGCGTGATGCGGGCCTGCGGGAAGCGCTCGGCCAGCGCGGTCACCGCCTCGATTTCCTCCTCCCCCCTGAACACGCCGCCTTTGAGTTTGAAGTCGTTGAAGCCATAGCGCTGGTACGCCGCCTCGGCCAGGCGGACCACGGCCGCCGGCGTCAGCGCCGCCTCGTTGCGCAGGCGCAGCCAATCGTCGGCGGCGTCGGCCGGCGTGTCGGCGTAGGGCAGGGCGGTGGCCTTGCGGTCGCCGATGTAGAACAGGTAGCCCAGCATTTCGACGGCGTCGCGCTGCTGGCCGTCGCCGAGCAGGGCGGCGACCGGCACGCCCAGGAACTGCCCCAGCAAATCGAGCAGCGCCGCCTCCAGCGCGGTGATGGCGTGGATGGCCACGCGCAGGTCGAAGGTTTGCAGGCCACGGCCGCCGGCGTCGCGGTCGGCGAAGGCGCGGCGCGCCTGGTTCAGCACCGCGTTGTAGTCGCCCACGGCGCGGCCGACGACCAGCTCGCGCGCGTCCTCCAGCGTCTGGCGGATCGCCTCGCCGCCCGGCACCTCGCCCACGCCGCTGCGGCCGGCGCTGTCGGTCAGGATCACCAGGTTGCGGGTGAAGTAGGGGCCGTGGGCGCCGCTCAGGTTGAGCAGCATGCTGTCGCGGCCGGCGACCGGGATGACGCGCATGGCGACCACGCGCGGGGTGTCGTGGGCTGGGGGTGTGGTCTGTGGCATCTTGATTCCTGTTTTTGACGGCTTATGATTGCGCTATCATTTGATCATACCGGCCGCTATGGGAAAATTCAACACAAATTTACACATGGGCGGGCTTTAAGCCCGTCCTAAATGATTGAAAATGATGCGTCCGTGTATAATCCGTTGTTATGGATAACAAAAAAACCACCAAGCCGGCCGCCAGGAAGGCCAAGCCCGCCAAGCCGGCCAAATCCGCCGGGTCGGCCGCCGCCAAGCCCGCCGGCAAAAAAGTCGCACGCAAGGCCGCCAAACCGGCCGACAAGTCCGATCTGCGCGTGCTGCACACGCCCATGGCCGACCTGAGCGTCAGCGGCGCGACCTTGATCGACGTCGCCAAGGTGGCCGGGGTGTCGCCGATCACGGTGTCGCGCGCGCTGAACCAGCCGCACCTGGTGCGTCCCAACACGGTGGCCAAGGTGCAGGAGGCGGTGCAGCAGACCGGCTACGTGAAGAACATGATGGCCGGCGCGCTGGCGTCGAACCGCAGCAAGCTCATTTCGCTGGTGCTGCCGACCATCGCCACGCCGATCTTCGCCGACATGGTGGAGGCGGCCAGCGACCGGCTGACGCAGGCCGGCTACCAGGTGCTGCTGGGCTTGTCGCGCTACGAGGCGTGGCGCGAGGAGGTGCTGGTCGAGACCATTCTGAGCCGGCGTCCGGACGGCGTCATGCTGACCGGCACGCTGCACACCGATATCACCCGGCGCCGCCTGCAATTGGCGCGCATCCCGGTGGTCGAGGCGTGGGACATGTCGCCGTCGCCGATCGACATGGTGGTCGGTTTCTCGCACGAGGGCGTCGGCCACGCGCTGGCGCGCCACTTGATCGAGCGCGGCTACCGGCGCATCGCGGTGCTGTCGGCCGACGATCCGCGCGCCGAGCGGCGCAACCAGGGTTTGCAGGCGGAGCTGGCCAGGCTGGGCGTGGCGGTGGCGGCGGTGCAGACGATGCCGCCGCCGACGACGATGCAGCTGGGCCGCGAGGGCTTGGCGCGGCTGCTGGCGCTGGCGCCGGACATCGACGCCGTGTACTGCAGCTCGGACACCCTGGCGCATGGCCTGATGATCGAGGCGATGAGCCGCGGCCTGAAGGTGCCGGAGCAGCTGGCGGTGATCGGTTTTGGCGACTTGAGCTTCGCGGCGCACACGTATCCGCCGCTGTCGACGGTGCGGGTGGACGGGCGCAACATCGGGCTGGTGGCGGCGCAGGCGATACTCGACCGCATCGACGGCGTCGGCGGCGAGCAGACGGCGGCGTCGCGCGTGTTCGACACCGGTTTCGAGCTGATCCGGCGCGGCAGCACCTGACACAGTTGAGACACCGTGGAGGCACGTAGGGCGGATTAGCGCAGCGTAATCCGCCATTGCATGCGTTATCGGCGGCGCACGCAATGGCGGATTACGGCGTTCCGCCTAATCCGCCCTACGTTTTCGCGTGTTTCCGTGGTATTTCATTATCCCCGGCCCGCGCTCCAGCGCAGCTTGAACACCGTCCAATGCGCCAGCAGCCGGTTCAGCAGCGGCAGCGCGAAGCCGTGGCTGCGCGCCACTTTCTGCTGCATCGCCAGCGCCGGCGACGGCGCGCCGCCCTTGACCGCGAATAAGATCCGGTTGTTGCCGGCGATGCCGCGAAACCAGCATATCCTCCCCTGGAAAGCCCGCCTCAGCCGCCGCAGCATCACCCCGTAGTGCGGATCGTAACTGAAGATATTGGCCACCAGCACGCCGCCGGGCCGCAGCGCGCGGCGGCAATCGGCGTAAAAGGCGGCGCTGCCCAGCTCGGGCGGCAGGCCGGCGGCGTCGAAGCCGTCGACCAGCAGCACGTCGACCGCGCCGCGCAACTGGCGCATGTGGCGCGCGGCGTCGACCTCGATGACGCGGAAGCGCGCGTTGTCGCGCGGGATGGCGAATTGCTCGCGCAGCGCGATGACGTCGGCGCTCAGCTCGAGCACCGTGATGCGACTGTGCGGCAGGTAGCGGTAGCAGAACTTGGCCAGCGAGCCGCCGCCCAGGCCGACCATGACGATGTGCTCGGGCCGTCGGTGGAACAGCACAAAGCACATCATCGCGCGCGCGTAGCTTAACACCAGGTGGTCGGGCCGCGACAGCCGCATCTCGCTCTGGATCATACCGGGCTGAAATTCCAGCGAGCGCTTGTCGCCGCGCGTGCGGACCAGCGGGAGAGGGGTGGGGAGCGTCAAGATTTGTTGTCTTGTGGATTTACGGGGGCGATTTATAGTAGCATGCCGCTCCGGTCGCGATCCGGCCGATCCACCGCCGGGACGGAAAAATGCCGCGATTGTGTCGCCGGAGGTCACGGCCGCCATGCTTGCATTTACAGACGGAAAAATAATAGGTACATTGACGTTAGCACCGGCCAGCCCCTTGGCTGCCATCTTGGAGAGAGACGATGTTTTTAGATCACCCTACGCTTACCGCCACCAACAGCTCAACCGAGCCCGACCGTATCGAGCGGCTGACGCGGGTCTACGGTTATGCCGTCGCATTGGCCGACGTGGCCGGCAAGCCGACTTTCATCGAGAAGGTCAGCCAGTTGCACGACCACAAGGGGACGCTGATCGTATTCTGGCACGACGCCCCGACCGACGAGGAAAAAGTCTACTTCACCCGGGCGTGGGCCAGCAAAATGGGCGACGGCAGCACCAACGTCGAGCACGAGGTCTGACCAGCCCGCGGTCATGGATATAAAAACCCTGGTACTGGCGCTGGCGCTGGGCAATCTGAGCCTGTGCGCGGCGCTGTTCTTTTCCGAGCAGCAGGGCGGCGGCGGCGCCGGGCGCACCGCCACCTGGTCCAGGGCCAAGCAAATCCAGGCGCTGGCCTGGGCCTTGTTGTACCTGCGCGGCACCTTGCCCGATTTCCTGACGATCCCCTTCGCCAACGCCTTGCTGTTCACCGGTTTCGCGCTGGACGCGGCCGCGCTGTGGGAGCAGGCCGGCCGGCGCGTGTGGCGCCGCTATCTGGTGCCGATGCTGGCGGCGTCCATCGTCATCTTCGTGTGCGCCTGGCTGCTCGACAAGCCGGCCCCGCAGCGCATCGCCATCACCTCGGTCGTCATGGGTTTCTTTTTCGTCGCCGGCGCCGCCGCGCTGGGACGCGGCTGGTCGGCCGGCACCATGCTGCGCCGCTATCTGGTGGTGGCCATGCTGGTGCTGGCGCTGGCCGTGGTGGCGCGCGGGCTGCTGTCGGTGGCGCTGCCGGACGGCTGGGGCTGGGTCAGCCCGGCGCTGATCCAGAGCGTCGGCATCGGCGCGCTGTATTTGATGATGCTCAGCAACGGCTTCGGCTACCTGCTGCTGGGGCGCGAACAGCTCGACGGCGAGCTGGCGCGGCTCGAGGTGCTCGACGCGCTGACCGAGGTGCCGAACCGGCGCGGCTTCTACCAGGCGCTGACGCCGTGGATGGCGCTGGCGCGCCGTCCCGGGCTGCCGACCGCGCTGATCATCCTCAACCTGGACCATTTCAAGCGCATCAACGACGACTACGGCCACGCGGTGGGCGACATGGTGCTGGTGGCGATGGTCGACGTGTGCAAGAAACAGCTGCGCGACAGCGATTTGATGGGGCGCCTGGGCGGCGGCGAGTTCGCCATCCAGCTGCCGCGCACCTCGCAGGACGACGCCATGATGGTGGCCGAGCGTATCCGCAACGCCATCGCCCTGTTGCCGGTGAAGGCGGAAAAAGCCGTCATCAACATGACGGCCAGCCTGGGCGTGACCACGATCCGCGCCGACGACAGCGCCGTGAGCCTGTTCAAGCGCGCCGACGAGGCGCTGCGCGAGGCCAAGGCGTCGGGCCGCAACCGGGTGGCCGAGGCGCAGGCGCCGGCCGGCGCGCTGGAGGAGTAGGCCGCGTCCGATAGCGCACACAAGCGCGGGCGTCATCACGCTGTCATAATGCGGGCATATCGTGGTGAATTTTCGTAACCGTGTAAATCGTTTAGTTCGATTCCGGTTTGGTCCGGGCCGACGCAAGCCTTGGTTGCCGTTTGCACAGAGAGGCTTTTATTTATGTACGCAGCAGTAGATTTGGGTTCCAATAGTTTCCGCCTTCACGTCGGCAAGCATGACGGCGATGCGATCCGCGTGCTGAAAAGCGTGCGCGAACCGATACGCCTGGCCGCCGGGATGGACGACAAGGGCAATTTGACGGCGGCCGCCATGCAGAGCGCATTGGCGTGCCTGAGGAATTTCCGCGCCGTGCTCGATGGCTACAAGCTCGATGGCGTGCGCGTGGTCGCCACGTCGGCCATGCGCGTGGCGCGCAACGCCGCCGCCTTCCTGCCGCAGGCCGAACTGGCCATCGGCCATCCGATCGAGATCATCTCCGGCGAGGAGGAGGGCCGCCTGATCTACATGGGCGTGGCCAACGCGCTGGCCACGCCGGGCGAGCGGCGGCTGGTGATCGACATCGGCGGCGGCTCGACCGAGTTGATACTGGGGCGCGGCCAGGAGATCGAAAAGGTCGAGTCGTTCAGCGTGGGCACGGTCAAGCAAAGCCTGTCGTTCTTCGTCGGCGGCCGGGTCGACGCGCCGTCGTTCGAGGCGGCCATCCTGTCGGCGCGCAGCCATTTCGAGGACGCCGCGCCGCCGTACCGGCCGCAGTTCTGGAAGCAGTGCTACGGCTCGTCGGGCACCGCCCGCACCATCGCCGACATCATCGTCAAGAACGGCATCGGGCGCGAGGTCAACGCCGCCACGCTGGCCGCGCTGAAGCAGCGCTTCATCGAATTCGGCCATGTCAGCAAGATCGAGATGACCGGCCTGCGCCCGGACCGCGCCGGCACCATCATCGGCGGGCTGGCGATCCTCATCGGCCTGGTGCGCGAGCTCGATATACCGGTGGTGCAGCCGATCGAGGCCGGCCTGCGCATGGGCGTGATGTGGGATTTGCATCTGCGCTCGACCAAGCGCGATCGGCGCGAGCAGTCGGTGCAGGCCTGCCTGCAAAAATTCCATGTCGACGAGCGCCGCGCCAACCGCGTGGCCGACGACGCGCTGGCCTTGTACATGCAGACCAAGCCGGCCACCGAGGAGTACACGCGCAACCTGTACTGGAGCGCGCTGCTGCACGAGGTGGGGCTGGTGGTGTCGCAGACCGGCTACCACAAGCACGCCGCCTACATGATCGAGAACGCCGACCTGCCGGGCTTCACCACCCGCGAGCAAAAGGTCATGGGCCGCCTGATCCTGGCCCACAAGGGCAACCTGCGCAAGGTGGCCGAGGTGCTGGCCGAGCCGGATTTCGCCAAGGCGGTGGTGGCGCTGCGGCTGGCGGTGCTGTTCATGCACTCGCGGATCGACATCGATTTCAGCCTGCTCAAGCTGCGCGTGAAGAACCGCGTCGAGCTGGAGATCCGCCGCGAGTGGGTGGCCGATCATCCGACGCTGTCGTACTGGCTGGAGAAGGAACAGGAGAACTGGGACGAAGTCGGTGTGGATTTCAGCATCCGCGCCAGCGGCTAGAAAAAACGGAGAACGCCGATGACCGACCGCACAAAACTCCACCGGGCCGCCGCCTTGCTGGCGTTGGCACTGGCATCGCCGTTGTCGGCGCACGCCGCCGACCAGCGCAGGGAGGTCATCACCCTGTGCTTCGAGGCGCAGGACGTGTTGCCGTGGCGCACCGAGAAGGGCGGCGGCCTCAATTTCGTGCTGCTCAAGATGGTCGAGCAGCGGCTCGACATCGAGTTCGATTACCTGAGCATTCCGTGGAAGCGCTGCCTGGCGCAATTGAAGGCCAACGCGGTCGACGGCGCCTTCGCGGTCAGCTACAAGCCCGATCGGCGCGAATTGGGCGAGTACCCGGGCGGCGAAACCCCGGATGTGGGCAAGCGCATGCACGTGGACCGCTATGTGGTGCTGCGCAAAAAAGGCAGCAAGGTCGAATGGGACGGCAAGGCCTTCCGCAATCTGGACGGACCGATCGGTTTTCAGCTGGGGTATTCGGTCGGCGACGTGCTGCGCGCGCAAAACCTGGAGGTCGACGAGGGGAGCCAGCGCGCCGTCGAACTGGCCCGCAAGCTGATCGCCGGACGCGTGGCGGCGGCCGCGGTCGGCGGCAGCGACGCCGCCGGCCTGATGCGCGGCCCGCTCAAGTCGGAGCTGGAACAGCTGCCGATCCCGATCATCGAAAAACCGTATTTCCTGATTTTGTCGCACGCGATGGTGGCGGCGCGGCCGGAGCTGGCCGAGCGCATCTGGCGCGCCGTCGAAGAGGCGCGCAACAGCGCGGCCTACAAGAAAATGGAGCTGGCAGAAGGTGGTCGTCATTGATACCGGGCGCTCCGCCGCCAGCGACGCCGCCGACGACGCGGTGTTGATGCGCGGCCGGGGTCCGCTGGCGCGGCTGCGCGCGGTCTGGCGCGGCAATATCTTCCTGCGGCTGGGGTTCGGCATCTTTTTCGCGCTGGCCTTGTCCACCGCGATCTACACCACCTACGTGATGCAAACCCTGCGCACCGAGGCCGAGCAGAATCTGCGCGAGCGTGCCGAACGCCTGACGGCGGTGCTGTCGCAGGCCTTGGCGCGGCCGCTGTTCGACATCAACAGCGCGGCCGTCTCCAGCGTCGTCGACGCCTCCGGGGCGACGCCGGAAGTGCTGGTGCTGCGCGTGCTGGCGCCCAACGGCGCCGAAATGGCCAGCTACGTCTCGCCGCTGCGCGAGCCGGTGGCGGCGATCCACGTGCGCCGCGACATCAGCTTCAGCGACGCGCGCCGCACCTATCAACTCGGATATATCGAGCTGGCCTTTTCGCGCCAGAAGATGGACGAGGACCTGCGCCGCCGCATCGTCGACACGGTGGCCGCCAACCTGCTGCTGGCGCTGGGCATCGGACTGTCGATTTTCGTGGTCGCGCGGC
>JBDSKP010000447.1:0-10817 GCA_039916925.1 Duganella sp. | reverse complement strand
CCGGCGTGCCGCCAGCGCCGGTATCGCCGGCATCACGGCGCCAAAGAAGCCGAGCAGCGACGACACCGCCAGCAAGGTGCCTATCGTCGGCAGCGATAGACCGATACGCTCGCCCTGCAGCGCAGATACCGCCCACACCCCGGCCTGCACGCTGTAGACGCCGACGAACACGCCCCACGCCAGCCATACGCCGGCACCGACGCGGCGCCGGCCGGCGCCCGGGTCCACCGGCGTACGCAACCCCGGCGGCACGCGCGCGGGCGCCAGCGCCGGCGCGCGCACGGCCGCCACGCCCAACACCGCCGCCAGCAGCGCCTGGGCGATCCAGACCCCCTCGCCCGCCGCCACATCCGGCAGCAACGACACCAGCGTGAACACCCCGGCCACCGCGAGTCCCGACAACAACAGCACCATGCCCCACAGACGCTCGGCGTCGCGATGGCCGGCCAGGCAAATGCCGACCATGACGATCATTTGCGACTCGCAAACGCCCACCACCAGCCGCAGCGCGCCGAACACCGGCGGCGACAGCGTCAACGCGGTCAGCATCTGGCACAGCGCCAGCAGCACCAGCGCCACGGCGGTGGCGCCGGATTTGGCGGCGCCCGGCCGGCGCCGCGACAGCCGCGGCAGCAGGATGCAGCCGGCCAGCATGCCGATCATCTCGATCCCGGTCATCAGCGTGGCCTGGCCCTCGTCGAGGCGCAGCCGCGCCATCGTATTGGTCACCAGCAGCGGCATCATCGTGGTGCCGCCTATGCCCAGCGCCCAGGCGGAGGAAAGAACCAGGGTTGAACCGGCAGTGGTTTTCACGGCGTCGACGTCAGGCAGAGGCGCTGCGGGGGTAGTGGTCATCGCTTGTCCATGGTGGCGGGCGGCACGATTTGCCGTGATCAAAGCATACGACGGATGCCACGACGGACGGGTCCAAAGCGGCCAAAAAAGACACAATAGCGGCCATTCCGAGCGATTCGGCGCGCCGGCGCGCGCATCCTGTGCTAGCCTCGTCCATCAAGTCGAAGGAGTGGCCCATGCCGGTAAAACCGCACCTCCCGGACGCCGATGCCGACGTTCCGCCCCATGTGATACGCCAGGTATTGCAGCTGCTGGCCAGCCGTGGCCATTCGGCGGAAAGGCTGTGCAAGGGGCTGGGGTTCACGCCGGAGAATCTGTGCGACGCCGGCTTTCGCGTCTCCTACCGGCAAACCAGCATGCTGGTGCGGCGCGCCATGCAGCGCTGGGGCGATCCGGCCATCGGTATCGCCACCGGCGCGCGGCAGACGGTGGTGTGCTTCGGCCTACCCGGCCTGGGCATGCTCACCTGCCCCACCCTGGGCGAGGCGTTGCTCTACCTGATTAAATACCAGCGCGCGGCGGGCGCGCTGACCATCAATGAACTAGCCGTCGTCGACGAGCGCCAATTCACGATCGAAGTGGCGACCCGCTTCCACGATCCCGAGCTGGAACCGTTCTTCATCGAGGAGATTTTCGTCAGCGGCGTGGAGGTGGCGCGCGCGATGGTCGGCTCGCACTTTCGACCGTCGCGACTCGAGCTGCGCTATCCACGCCCGGTCTACGCCAGCGCCTACAGCGAATACTTCCGCTGTCCGGTGGTGTTCAACGCGCCGCTCAATCGCCTGGTATGCGACATGACCTGGTACCACTGCCCATTGCCGACGCACGACCGCTTCATGCAGGACAGCCTGCAGGCGCAGATCGACCAGTTGCTGTCGATCGACACGCCGCGCAACGACCTGGTCGAATCCATCATGAACGTGCTGCGGGCGTCGGTCGACGAGATGCCCGGATTGGCGCAGGCGGGGGCGGCACTCAACATGAGCGAGCGCACGCGGCGCCGCCGCCTGGCGGAATTGGACACGTCCTACCAGCGGCTGGTCGACCAGGTGCGCTACGAGTGCGCACTCGACCTGCTGCGGCGCAGCGAGATGCCGCTGGTCGATATCGCGATGGCGACCGGCTTCACCGACGCGCGCAACTTCCGCCGCGCCTTCAAGCGCTGGTCCGGCATCCTGCCCAACCAGATACGGCAAGGCGTGCCCGCTCCGCGCCTGTTGATGCCGGAGCGGGCCGCCTAGCCGGCCTTGAAGCGCTTTGGCCGCGCCGTTACGGTAGCTCCCACTTACCGGCGCGGCTCACCAACAGGCCGCGCCGGCCCAGCGACTCCAGATAGCGCGCATGGCCGCGCACACCTTTTTTGCGGAACAGCGGTATCAGCCTGGGGAGCATGTTCGGTACCAGCATCGCCAGCCTGACGGTCCACGATTCGCTGGGACGCGGGTAACGCTCCAGGCACGGGCTGTCCAGCATGCGCATGACCTGGCGCGCGACGTCGTCCGGCTGCTGCGGCGGGTCCATGAACTGCAGCGTGTTGCCGCCTTCGACCGCCTCGCGCATCAACATCGGGGTCTCGGTCGCCGACGGCAGCACGCTACCGACCTGCACGCCGTGCCTTTCGCGGTCCATACCCAGGCACAGCATGGCCCCGCGCAGGCCGAATTTGGTGGCCGAGTAGATGCTGGTCTCGGGCAGCGGGAAGATACCGCCCAGGGACACGGTGTTGATCACGCGGCCGTCGCCGCAGCGCTGCAACGCGCCAAAGGCCAGCCGGGTCAGCACGATCGGCGACAGCAGGTTGATGTTCAACTCCGCCAGGATGTTATCGACCGAGCGTTCCTCGAAGTGGCCCGTGCCGGTGATGGCGGCGTTGTTGACCAGTATGTCGAGCCGCCCGAAACGCTCCTGGATGAAGGCCAGCAGCGAGGGCAATTTGTTCAAGTCGTCCAGGTCGACCCGCACGCCCACCGCCTCCGGCCCCAATTCCCCCGCCGCACGGTCCAGCGCCGCCTGGTCGCGGTCGGCCAGCACGCAGGTGATGCCGCGCTCGATGAAGCCGCGGCAGATCGCCCGCCCTATGCCGCCCGCGCCGCCCGTGACCAGGGCTACCCGCCCCGCCGCGCCGGCGTTCGATGTTATCGCCATGTGTATTCCTCTCTGTGTTCCTAATTATTCTTGTTACCGGCCGCGCCCAGCTGCATCCAGATGGTCTTGGTCTCGGTGTACTGGTCGTGCGCCAGCAGCGACTTTTCACGTCCGCCGAAGCCCGATTCCTTGTAGCCGCCAAAGGGCGCGCCGGTGTCGCCCTCGGAGAAGCAATTGACCGACACGGTGCCGGCGCGGATCGACTTGGCCACGCCGTGGGCCGAATCGAGATTGCTGGTATAGACCGACGACGCCAGACCGTAGCTGGTATCGTTGGCGATGGCCACGCCCTGCGCCAGGTCGTCGAACTCCATCACCGACAGCACCGGCCCGAATATCTCCTCGCGCGCGATCGTCATCGACGGCAGCACGCCGTCGAAAATGGTCGGCTCGACGAAGCTGCCGCCGCTGTCGCGCCGCACCTGCCCGCCGCCATGCACCAGCCGCGCGCCCTGCTCCTTGCCGCCGGCGATATATCCCAGCACGCGCCGCATGTGTCCCGGCTCGATCAGCGCGCCGACGCGGGTGGCCGGATCGAGCGGATCGCCGACCACCCATTCGTCGAAGGCGCGCCTGACCTCCTCCAGCAGCTCCTCCTTGCGCGAACGGTGAACGATCAGGCGCGAACCGGCGCTGCAGTTCTCGCCCTGGCAGAACAGCGCGCCGGTGGCGACCTGGCGCGCCACGCGGGCAAGGTCGAAGGCGTCGGCCAGCACCAGCGCCGGGCTTTTGCCGCCGCATTCGAGCACCACCCGCTTCAGGTTCGACTCGGCCGAGTACCTCAGGAACAACCGTCCCACCTCCCCCGAGCCGGTAAAGCTGATGCAGTCGACGTCGCGGTGCCGCCCCATGGCCTGGCCGACGGTCTCGCCGTAGCCGGGAACGATATTCAGCACGCCGTCTGGAATACCGGCCTCCAGCGCCAGACGGCCCAGCATCAGCGCCGTCAACGACGTCTGTTCGGCGGGCTTGATGACGATCGAATTGCCGCTGGCGAGCGAGGGGCCGACCTTCCAACCGGCCAGGTAGATCGGGAAATTCCACGGTAGGACCGCGCCCACCACGCCGATCGGCTCGCGCACGATCATCGCCACCACGTCCGGCGCGGTCGGCGCCACCTGGTCGTACAGCTTGTCGGCCGCCTCGGCGTGCCAGCGCAGGCTGTCGATCATGTCCGGCAGGTCGGCCGACAACGCGTCGCGTATCGGCTTGCCGGAGTCCAGGCTCTCCATCAACGCCAGCGTTTCCAGATTGTCCTCGACCAGGTCGGCCAGCCGCAGCAACACCTTTTTACGGTGCTTGGGCGAGGCGCGCGACCAGTCGCCACGGTCGAACGCCCGGCGCGCCGCGCCGACCGCCTGGTCTACATCGGCCGCGTCGCAGCTGGCGATGCTCGCCAAATGCGCGCCGTTGGCCGGATTGACGGTGTCGAGGCGCCGTCCGGAGGCGGCATCGACGAAGCGCCCGCCGATCAGCGCGCGGGTCTCGAAATCCAGTCCGGCGGCGAGCCGCTGATAGTCTTGCAGGGTCTTGTCCATGCTCATTTTTAATTCTCCTCACGCCGCCGCGCGCATGCCGGTGTTGGGCCGCGAGGCGGCCACGCTGTCGCGCAGATTGTCGTAATAAGACTCGCTCAATTCCGGCCAGCCCATTTTTTTGCGCAGACGCTTCAGGTAGGACTTGAGCGCGTGCGCCTCCAGATACACCTCGTGCCGCTGCGACTTGACGAATTTGAGCCCGCCCGACAAATCGGGATCATCGCTGGCGATCAGCGCGTCGAACGGGCTGGCCTTACCGGGGTTGTCCAACTGGTCGCGCAGATAGGCGGCGATCATGAAGGCCTCGGTGTCGAACAATTTATAGGCGCTGGAGTTGGTCTCGACATAACCGATGCCGAACAGGTTGCGGTGATCGCGGCTGAACATCGACAGATACAGCTGCGGCCTGCCGCCGCGCCACTCGAAATACTCGCCGGCATATTTGCAGCTCCACTTGTAGCCGGTGGCGTAGATCACCAGGTCGAGCGCCTCGCGGCTGCCGTCGTTGAAGACGACATCGTCGCCATCGTAGTGCGAGACGTCCGGCTTGACGGCGATGTTGCCGTGCTGGAGATTGTGCAGCAGCTGGGAATTGAGCAGCGGATGGCTCTCGAACAGGCGGTGGTCCGGCTTGGGCAGGCCGAAGCGCGTCAGGTCGCCGGTGAACATTTTCAGCAGCCCGCTCATGATCGGCCGCGCCATCCAGATCGGCAGCGGCGGGCCGCTCTCGCCCACCTGGTCGGCCGGCAGCCCGAACAAATGCTTGGGGATGAAGTGGTAACCGCGCCGCATGCTGATGAAGGCCTTGTCCGCGCGGACGGCGGCGTCGCAGGCGATGTCCGCGCCGGAGTTGCCCGCGCCGACGATCATCACCCGTTTGCCTTTGAATTCATCGCCGCTCTTGAAGGTGACCGAATGGCGGATCTCGCCGTTGAACTGGCCTTTAATCTCCGGCATGTTCGGGTCCCAGTTGCAGCCGGTGGCGCAGATGACGGCCACGTATCGGCGGCGCGTTCCGTCGCCCAGGGTCACCACCCACTTGCCGTCCTGCTCCTTGCGCACTTCCCGCACCGGGGTGTTGAAGCGGATCGCCGCGCGCAGACCGAAGGCGTCGGCGTAGCCGCGCACATAGCTCAATATCTGCTGGTTGGTCGGATAGTCGGGATAGGACTTCGGCATCGGAAAGCCGATAAAGCCCGACAGGTCGCGCGATGAAATGAAGTGCGCCGATTCGTAGATCGGGCTGCCGGGGTTGCGCATGTCCCAGATGCCGCCGACGTCCGAGTGGCGTTCGAACTGTTCGTACTCCAGCCTCATTCCCTTGAGTGCGCGGGCGGCGGACAGGCCGCCGGGACCCGCGCCGATCACGCATACGGCGTTGCCGCGGTCGATAATCTGGTCAGTCTGCTCTTGTGCCATTTTCAGTCTCCCTTGTGTGTTGTTCGCCGTTCATTGTGCAAACAAAGTCGCCGCCGCAAGGGGGCCAAAAGGACAGGCAGGGAGCATTTCCGGCCAACGCCGCCGTGCGGGCGGACGCACAACACCGGGGCCTGTTTGGCCACACCGGCATCCTTCGCTGTCCGATCCGGCCCCATTACCGCTCCGGCGCGCGACTACATTCGATGACAGAAGGTTAAAAAGAGCAGCCCTAAAAGACCATGCATAACACCGGGAGATATCGTGAAGACAATCGAAAAACATGCGCCATCCGGCCAACAGCAAGCGTTGCGCACACTGGCGCGCAGCATCGCCATGGCATTCGCCGGCACCGCCGTCGCCCACGGCGCGCTGGCCCAGGACGACATCCAGAAAGTGGTCGTCACCGCGCAATCGCGGTCGCAGTCGGCGCAGGATGTGCCGATCTCGATGGAGGTCGTAACGGCCAGGGACATCCGCAACCTGGGCGCGAACAACCTCGGTGATCTGAACGGTTACCTCCCAGGCCTGGACGTGAACGCCACGCAGCCCACGCAACCGCTGTTCGGCATACGGGGCGTGCAGGCGGGCGACTTCGGCATCGGCACCGACATGCCGGTCGGGATCTATGTGGACGGGGTCTATACCGGCAAGACCGGCGGCGCGCTGATGAACTTCATCGATATCCAGCGCGTCGAAGTGCTCAAGGGGCCGCAGGGAACGCTGTTTGGCCGCAACAGCGCCGCCGGTGCGATCTCCGTCGTCACCAACGAGCCGGATCAAACGCTCGACATGAACGGCCATGTCAAGGTCGGCGAGTACGGCCGCGCCGACGTCGATGCGATGGTCAACGTGCCGCTGGCGGAGAACACGGCGGCGCGGCTGGTGTTCGTGCGCGCGCAAAGCGATGGCTGGGTGCGCAACGCCGCCACCGGCGAACGCACCACTGGCGACAAATCCTGGGCCGCGCGGCTCTCGCTCAGGCACAAGATCGCCGACGCGACGCTGAACCTGACTCTGGAACACGAACAGCTGCGCCAGAAAGGCTGGCCGGCCTTCGGCGTCGTCAAGGACCCCGCGCAGCCGTTCGCCGGCTTCCAGGGTGCCTACGACGCCGCCTACGTCGCCAACTTCGTCGATCCGCGCAAGGCGCCGCTGGAGAACGACGTCGGCGGCAGCGAGCGGCGCACCTTCGACGGCGCCTCGCTGCGCGCCGAAATGCCGCTGGGCGGCGTCACCCTGCGCTCGATCACCGCCTACCGCACGTTCTCCACCTACAACCTGACCGACAACGACGGCGGCGCGCGCCCCGGCTTCTCGCTGGCGAACACGGATCAGAAGCAGGCCCACAACTGGCAGCAGGAGTTCAAGCTATCCGGTAAGACCGAACACCTGGACTGGATCGCCGGCGCGAGCTTCTACGACAACCGCGAGCGCCAAGCCTCGACCGCGCTGCTCAACACCGCGACCCTGGACAACGTCAGCCTGCTCAACGGCGGCAACGCCGACCTGGCGGGCCTGTTCGGCGCGCTGGGCCAGGCCGGCGTTCCCGGTGTCGACGCCACGTCGAACTTCCCATGGGGCGAGACCAACCACAACTACCTGAGGACGCGCGCGTTCTCGGTCTACCAGGACGTGATCTGGCACGCCACGCCGTCCACCAACCTGACCTTGGGGCTACGCTGGAGCCGGGACCGCAAGAACATGGAATGGTACGTGCCCGGACGGCAGTCGCCGGCGCTGGACGAACTGCTCAACACCTATGGCCCGCTGGCGGGACTGGACGCGTCGGCGCTGCCGTCGAACCAGATCTTCTACGCGGCCGGGCAGCTGGCGGCCACGCCGGCCCATGCCACGAAAAGCTGGACCGACTGGAGCCCGCGCCTGGTGCTGGACCATAAAGCGACCCGCGACCTGCTGCTGTTCGCATCGCTGTCGAAAGGCTACCAGGCCGGCGGCTTCAACGTGTTCACGCCACCGAATCCCGCGTCGGCCAACGCCACACAGCGCGATCCGAGCTACGATCCGGAGAAGATGACCAATCTGGAGTTGGGTTTCAAGTTGTACCTGCCGGCCATCAAGGGCACCGTCAACGGCTCGGTGTTCGCCTACCGCTTCAAGAACCTGCAGGACATCAAGCTGGGCGGCACCGGCCCCATCCCCACCTACAATGTGGTCAACAGCGACCAGCAGGCGAAGGGACTCGATCTCGATGGCCGCATCCGGGTATCGCCGAACCTGACGCTGTTCGCGGGATTGGAGCTGATCGACCAAACCTATAAACGCTACCGCACCACCGACGACAGCGGCGCGGCGCTGGACCTCTCCGGCCAGACGGTCGGCACGCCCGCCTTCAACGGCATGGGCGGCGTCAACGCCAGCTGGGAGGCGCTGGGCGGCAGGATCAGCACCACGCTACAGGGCACCTACCAGGGCAAGGCGCGCTGCAACGACGACACGCGCGCGCTGCAATGCCTGAACGCGCCCGCATTCCGCACCGGCGAGGCGCGCAGCAAGGCGGACTTCCGCCTCGGCTGGGACAACGCCAACGGCAAATTCGGTATCGCCCTGCTGGTGAACAATCTGTTCGACAAACGCTATGTGCACACGCTGGACGGCCAGACCAAGCCATTCGGTCTGCCGTACGCCATCGTCACGCCGCCGCGCACCGTCTCGCTGGAGCTGCGGGGCAGCCTGTAGGCCGGCGTTTAGATCGCGTTCCCGGCGACGCGCACGAAGGGACCGATGCACCGCTCCAGGCTGCGCTCGACGCACATCAGGAACATGTCGCCGCCGGGGTGGAACTGCAGGTAGTTGGTGACCGGGCGCCCCGGCTTGGTGATCTGGCCGGTGCAATCGGGCTTGCCGTTGTCCTTGACGATGGTGTCGACCGATTTGTAGAAGCCGTCCTTGTCGGGCTTGTCGGCGATGACAAAGGTGGATTCGGCAACCTCCTCGCGGCTGAACACCAAGGTGCTGCCGTCGCCGCGCACCCGGTAGGTCTCGCTGCAGGAGCCGTCGGGCAGCGTGATCTTCCAGATGCCGATGTACGGATGATCGCGCCGCAGCGGCGCGGCGTCGGCCGTCATCGGCGCGCCGGCCAGCGCCAGCGCCGCCGCCAGCGCGGCCGTTCGGAAAAGAGGTCCCCTCATCATCGCACACCCCCACGCCTGGTTATTTCGCCATTTAAGCATAAACGCCCCGACGATCTTTTGGCGCGCCGCTGAAAGCTCATTTCTTCACGTATATAATTATCGAATTGATACTCGTCCATGGTAAACAAATGCTATCGCATGTCTATGTCGGCACCAACGATTTTGAAACCGCGTTCGGCTTTTACGGCGCCGTCATGGAGACGCTCGGCACACGCCTGCGCTTCAGCGATCCGGTCAAGCCGTGGGCGGCGTGGATGCCGGCCGACGGCGGACGGCCGCTGTTCATCATCGGCAAACCGTACGACGGCCAGCCAGCGGGATGCGGCAACGGCCAGATGATCGCGTTGATGGCGCCATCGCGCGCGGCGGTCGACCGCGCCCACGCGGCGGCGCTGGCGCACGGCGGCCGGTGCGAGGGGCGTCCCGGGCTGCGTCCGCAGTACCACGACAACTACTATGGCGCCTACTTCCGCGACCCCGAGGGGAATAAACTGGGCGTCGTCTGTCACGACGCCGTGGGCCAGGACTAGGCCAACGCCTCCTTGGCCGCTTCCTCGGGCGTCAGGCCGTCGTAGAACTGGTCGGTGAACCATTCGACCTGCTCTTCGATGTGATCCTGCGCTTCCGCCACCGTCGCTCCGCCCTTGACCAGAAAGCCCTCAACCTCGATACACCAGTTGATCAATTCCAGGGTTTCCGGGTCCAGCTCTTCCTTTTTCTTTGCCATGATTTACCTCTGCATCGGGTGGTTACGAGCCTCCAGTGTAACAGGCGGCAGGCTTACTTCTCCGGGTAGAGCACCACCTGCAGATAATTATTCATGTCGAAGTAGCGCCTGGCGGCCTCCTTCAGGTCCGACGGCTTGAGCGCCTGAACGCGTTCCTCGTACTTCAGGATGTCCTCGGGACTGCTGTTGTTGAAGAAGGAGTTCTGCAGGGAGGCCAGCCAGTAACCGTTCTCGCGCATGCCCTTCTGGTAACCCTTGATCCACGCGGATTTGACCTTGTTCAGGTCCGCCTCGTCGGCGCCATCGCGCTTGATCTTTTCGATCTCGGCGAAGGTCGCGGCGATCACCTTGTCCACATTCTCGGGCGCGCACGGCAGGTTGGCGCTGATCGAGTAGTTCTCGTAAGGGATGCGGTTCAGCGAGCCGTTCATGCCGCCGCTGTAGATGACGCCCATTTTCTCGCGCAGCACCTCGATCAGTTTGAGGTTCATCACCTCGACCAGCGCCTGCAGCCGCATACGCTCCTCGCGCGAGTATTTGGCATCGCCGGTGAACGACAGCGAAATCGTACTCTTGGGATCGGCGCCGGCGCGCACCTCCTTCTTGACCACGCCCTTGACCGGGCGCACGCCCTCGTCCTTGAAGGCCACCGGAATATCCTCCGTGGGCAGGCTGGCCAGATAGGTCGCGATCAGCGGCTTGATCTTCTCCACGTCGAAGCTGCCGACGATGAAGAAGGTGAAGTCGCGCGCGCTCGACAGACGGCCCTTATAGATCTCCATCACGCGGTCCAGCGCCAGCTGGTCGAAATCGGCCGGCTTGGCGGCGCGCAGCACGCGCGGGCTGTTGTTGTACAGTGTGGCGGTGATGGTGTCGTAGAAGACCGACTCCGGCCGCGCCATATTGTTTTGCGCCAGTTCGCGCTGACGATCGACATAGGCGCTGTAGATAGTGGCGTCCTTGCGCGGCTGCGTCATTTGC